>JAIXVL010000230.1 GCA_027483045.1 Lysobacteraceae bacterium | reverse complement strand
GTTGGGTCAGCCGATGCATGCGTTCGATGCCAACGCGCTATCGGGCCCTGTGGGTGTGCGCCACGGCCGTGCAGGCGAAACGGTGAAGCTGCTTGATGAGCGCGATGCCGCCATTGATTCCGGCTACTTGGTGATCACGGATGCGGATCGCCCGGTGGCTTTGGCGGGCGTGATGGGTGGTTTCGATACCCGCGTGACGGATGTAACGACGCGCGTGTTTCTCGAGTCTGCGCATTTCGCGCCGTCGGCGATCATTGGACGCGCACGAAAACTGGGTCTGCACACCGATGCGTCCCATCGCTTTGAGCGCGGCGTCGATCCCGCACTTCCGCGTTTGGCCTTGGAATACGCCACGCGCTTGATCCTTTCCATCATGGGCGGCCAAGCGGGGCCGGTGGTGGAGGCGCTCAACGAGAACGATCTGCCGAAGCCTGCGCCGGTGCTGCTGCGCAAACCGCGCTTGGCGGCGGTGCTTGGGCAACACATCGACGACGCCGAAGTGCTGCGCATCTTTACCGCGCTCGGCATGCAGGTGGACGTGGTTGCTGAGGGCTGGCGCATCACGGCTCCCGCGCGGCGTTTCGATATCGCCATCGAAGAAGACCTCATTGAAGAAGTGGCGCGCATCCACGGCTATGACGCTGTGCCTGCCGCGCTACCGGCCGGTCAGATTCCCTTGGCCGACCACACCGAAGCGAAGACGCCTGAGGCCTTTTTGCGCCGGCAATTGGCGACGCGTGGCTACAACGAAGCGATCAACTTCGCGTTCGTGGATGCCGCGTTGCTGGAGCGCTGGGGTCTGTCGACGGAGGTTGTCGCCTTGCTCAATCCGCTGGCTTCCGATCTGGGCACGATGCGGACGGCGTTGTTGCCCGGCCTTGTGGAGGCGCTGAAGCGCAACTTGGCGCGGCAAAACACACGCGTTCGCTTGTTCGAATTGGGGCGGGTGTTTCACGCTGTGCCGGGTGCGGCGCCGAACGAGACGCGCCGTGTGGCGTTTGCTGCCGTTGGCACGGCATCGCCGGAGCAGTGGGGTGTGCCGAGTCGAGCGGTCGATTTCTTTGACCTCAAGGGTGACCTGGAGGCATTGGCCGGGCCGGTGACTGCCAGCCTGAGCTTCGAGACCGCCGGCGATGTGCCATGGCTGCATCCGGGCCGCAGTGCGCGGGTCAAGCTGGGCGGTGAGCTCTTGGGCTATGTGGGCCATTTGCACCCTGCGGTCGCAAAATCCCTCGATCTCGATGCGGAAGTGGTGGTGGCTGAGGTCGATCTGGGCTTGCTGGAAGCCCGGGCCATTGCCCGCGCCGGTGCCCTTTCCCGCTTCCCCTCGGTGCGTCGTGACCTAGCGGTGTTGGTGGCCGAAGACATGCCTTGGTCGCGCCTTGAGGCCTGCCTGAAGGCGGCACTTGGCGGGCTGCTGCGCGACTGCGTGGTGTTTGATCGTTACGCCGGCAAGGGCCTAGAAGCGGGGGTAAAAAGCCTCGCTATGGGCTTGATTTTGCAGGATGTTTCGCGCACCCTGACCGACTCGGACGTTGAACAAGCGGTCCAGTCGGCCCTCAAGGCCCTGGAACGTGACTGCGGCGCCCGCTTGCGTTGATAGGGAGCGATCGTGGCACTGACCAAGGCAGAAATGGCGGAGCGGCTGTTTGAGGACGTAGGCCTCAATAAGCGCGAGGCTAAGGAGTTCGTCGATGCGTTTTTCGACGTGCTTCGCCTGTCTTTGGAGCAGGGCAAGCAGGTCAAGCTGTCAGGTTTTGGAAATTTCGACCTGCGTCGCAAGAACCAGCGGCCAGGCCGGAACCCCAAGACTGGCGAAGAGATTCCGATCCTTGCACGAACGGTGGTCACCTTCCGTCCGGGCCAGAAGCTAAAGGAACGCGTGGACGCTTATGCTGGACCCGGGAAGTAATCGCGAGCTGCCGCCGATTCCGGCGAAACTCTACTTCACCATCGGTGAGGTCGCTGAGCTGTGCGATGTGAAGCCCCACGTTCTGCGTTATTGGGAAACGGAGTTTCCGACGCTTAAGCCGGTGAAGCGCCGCGGTAATCGCCGCTACTACCAGCGTCACGATGTTTTGGTGATTCGTCAGATTCGCGGTCTTCTTTACGAAGAGGGCTACACCATCGGCGGAGCGCGCTTGCGCATCGAAACCGAGAAGCAGGTGCCCGCGGTCGCAACCAAGGCGAAGAGTTCTGCTGCGGATGTCGAGGTTTTGCGCGAAGTGCGCAAAGAACTCGAAGCAGTGCTGCAACTTCTGGCGCACTAATCCGCGAGGTCGGCTATACTTTGCGGCCTCGCCGGCAACGGCGATCTCTTTCGGTCGGGGCGTAGCGCAGCCTGGTAGCGCATTTGCCTGGGGGGCAAAGGGTCGTGGGTTCAAATCCCGCCGTCCCGACCAACTTCATGACGTAAGTCGTTGAATGCAAAAAGCCGAACATCGCGAGATGCTCGGCTTTTTTGTTGCTACGACGAAGTGCGACGTCCGCGTGCTACGGCGGGGCCTTAAGCCCCACCGCATAGAGCCCGAGTTAGCTATCGAAAAGGGCCGCGTCGAGAGCCAAAAGCGAGTGCGCGCCTGCCTCGATGCCCGCCTTGTGCATGCGCGTGCGCGGCAGGATGCGTGCGAAGAAGAAGCGTGCAGTTTCGCGCTTTGCGGTCTTGAAGTCGGCCGGATAGTCGCCAGCTTCCGCGACCGCCACGCTCTTCGCCCACCAGTAGGCGAGCGCGACGTAGCCCGAATAGAACAGGTAATCGACCGATGCGGCGCCGATCTCGTCGGGATTTGCCGCGGCGCGCTTGCCGATCGCGAGCGTGGTGTCGGTGTATTCCTTCGCAAGCACGGCCAGCGGACCGATGAACTCGGCCAGTGGTGCGTTAGCGATGTTCTGCTCGCAGAACTGCTGGATCATGCCGAGGAATTGCTTGAGTCCGACGCCCTGCTGCTGCATGACCTTGCGGCCGAGGAGATCGAGCGCCTGGATCTGCGTGGTGCCCTCGTAAATGGTGGTGATGCGCGCGTCGCGAGCGAGCTGCTCCATGCCCCACTCAGCCACGTAGCCGTGACCGCCGAAGCACTGCAGCGAGTTGTACGTGCACTCGACCGACCACTCAGTGAGGCAGGCCTTCACGATGGGGGTGAGGAAACTGAGCAAGTCGTCGGCCTGCTTGCGCTCGGCGTCATCCGTCGTGCGCTCCATGACGTCGACCAAGGTGGCTGCGTGGTACGCCAGCAAACGACCGCCTTCACCCAGCGCCTTGCTGGTGAGCAGCATGCGGCGAATGTCTGGGTGGACGATGATCGGATCGGCCGGCTTCGTCGGTTCCTTCGCACCGGAGAGCGCGCGCATCTGCAAACGATCGCGGCTGTAGCGAAGGGCGTTCTGGTAGGCGCGATCAATCAGGCCTAGGCCCTGGATGCCGACGGCCAAGCGCGCGGTGTTCATCATGGTGAACATCGCATTGAGGCCCTTGTTGGGCTGGCCGATCAGGTAGCCCTCGGCGCCGTCGAAGTTCATCACGCAGGTGACCGAACCATGGATGCCCATCTTGTGTTCGATGGAGCCGCAGCGCACGGCATTGCGCTCGCCGACGCTGCCATCGCGCGCGACCTTCATCTTCGGGACGATGAAGAGCGAGATGCCCTTGGTGCCGGCCGGTGCGTCGGGCAAGCGTGCGAGAACGAGGTGCACGATGTTGTCGGTGAAGTCGTGCTCGCCGCCGGTGATGAAGATCTTGGTGCCGGTGATGGCGTACTTGCCGTCGGCGATGGGTTCGGCGCGGGTCTTCAGCAGGCCGAGGTCGGAGCCGCAGTGCGGCTCGGTCAGGCACATGGTGCCGGTCCAGCGGCCCTCGACGATGGCCTTCAGGAACACCTCCTGCTGCCACGGCTCGCCGTGGTGCTTAAGCGCCTCGGTGGCGCCATGCGACAGCAGCGGGTAGTTGCCCCAGCTCAGGTTCGCGGCGTCGATCATTTCCTTCATCAGCACGCCGAAGCTTTCGGGAAGGTCCATGCCGCCGAGCTCGGCACGCGCGGTGATGCCCGCCCAGCCGCCTTCAACGAATTGCGTGTACGCCTCCTTGAAGCCGGTCGGGGTTTTCACGTTGCCCGTGGCTTTGTCGAAGGTGCAGCCTTCGCGATCACCCACGCTATTGAGCGGCGCCAGAACGTTTTCGTTGAACTTGGCGGCTTCTTCGAGCGCGGCGTCCATGATGTCGCGTTGTGCGGCCTCGATGCCGAGCTTGGCGTAGATCGCTTCGGCCTGGATGACGTCGAACAGCGCGAAGCTCATGTCGCGCACGGGCGCCTTGTAGGTATTCATTCGTTTACTTCCGAGAACAGGGGAGGAATTAGCGCAGCACGCCGTCGAGGCCGGGAACCGGGCTCAACGCGCTGCTGTAATCGATATCGTAGCGCCGACCCGGCGGGTCGACGGTGATCGTGCCGTGGATGCGATAGCGCAGCGCGCGACGTTCTGTGACGGCCGTGCGTACGGCAGCCGCATCTGCTTCCGACAAAACGATGCTGAGCGTTGTGATTTCGGCGGCTTGCGGCAGCAGAGTGCTGCCAGGTTGAGCTTCAAGCACGGCCGCTTGGCGGCCCGCGAGTTCCAAGCTCAAGGAGAAGCGCTCAAGTTGACTTGGAACGGTGCTGAAGCTTTGCACGCGGACTGAAAGCGTGGTGCCCTGAGGGCCCAGAACGAGCTCTTGCACGCGCACGTCGGGAGGGAAGAAACGCTTCACTGGCCCGCCGCCACAGGCCACGAGGCTTGCCGCAGCCAAAAGCGCGAAAAGAATGCGAAAACAAGAACGGCGCATGCGTTACTCCGAGGCTTTCACCAGCCCCTGAGCATAGCAGCGCCGCCTTTGTGCAATGAACGCTTTGCCTTAGCCTTTGCCGCCGCGGTTGCGGGTGAAGTTGACTTCATTCAGCAGGCGATTGGTGCTGTTGAGCATGGGCAGGTAATCGGCGCCCGAGCCAAAGTTGCGCAAGTTCGGGAAGATTTCGTTGACGTCGGAAAGACCCAAGCCAAACCAGCGCGACATCGTGCTGCCCAGTTGCTCCACAGGCGTTGCGGGGATCATGCGGCCGCGACCAACATCGCGTGCACTACCGAGTGCGTATTCCGGCATGGTGCCGAAGATATTGCGCCCAGCAACGTCGCCACCAACGACCCAGGAATGACCGCCCCAGCCGTGGTCGGTACCGTCGCCGTTGTTGTTCAAGGTGCGCCCGAAATCCGACATCGTGAACGAGGTCACCGAATCCGCCACGCCGAGTTCGTTCGTCGCGTTGTAGAACGCATTCAAACCTTGGCTGAGTTGGGTCAGCAAGGTTGGATGGTCGACCGGTTGGTTGTCGTGGGTATCCCAGCCACCCAAGCTCACGAAGAAGATCTGCCGTTTCTGGCCCAGTGCACCGCGCGCCGCGATGGTGCGCGCGACCGTGCGCATGGTGTCGCCGAAACGTCCTGTCGGGAAAACGGTGGTGAGTGCCGGCACACCGTTGATGGCGTTAAACACGGCTTCGCTGAAGTCGATCGCGCGACGGTTCATGCGGCCATGCTCGCGCACGAACGCGGACGAGTCGCGCTGGGCGGCATCGAGCAAGCTCTGGAAGGCTTGTCGGCGCGGCAAGCCACGCGCATCTGTTGCGGTGCGCAAGTTGGAGTCAAGGCGCGTCGGTCCGCTGCTACCGACGGAGTACATGCCCGTTTCGGAACCGGCAAGCCACGCGTTGTTGCCGGCTAGGGTGAGGCCAATCGGCAAGCCCAACGTAGAGCCGTAGCCCGCGTCGCGCAGGCGGTCTGCCATACGACCACCCCAGCCGACCTTGGCCGCGGTTTCGCTGCCCATCGACATCGAGTAGGCCTGCTGGTCAACGTGCGAGAACAACTCGGGCGGCAAGGGAACGCGACGGGCCTGATAGTCCGCCTTGCTGGTCGGTGTGACCAAGGGGCCTACGTTGCCGACGATGGAAGCGCGCCCAGCTTCGAACAGCGCGCGCAGTTCTGGCATTGCCGGGTTTAGGCCCCAATCCACACCGCCCGCGCCTCGGGTCGGTGTAATCGCCAGCAAGTTGGCCTGTGGCACTGCCAGTGCCGGGCGAGCCGCCTGATAGGTCGTGTACGACGCGGTTGAGCGAGGAACGATCATGTTGAAGCTGTCGTTGCCGCCAAACAGATAAACGCACACCAGCGCGCGGTACTTGTCGGCTGCGCGCGTTGCCGCGTGCACCATCTGGAGTTGGCCCATGGTCGCCATGGCGGCGGCACTGCCCAAAGCAATGCGGCCAGCACCCATGAGGAAGCGGCGGCGCTCGTTTTCTTTATCGATACGGTCCATGGCTCACCTCTGCACAGCAAACTGGGAGGACGAGGCGATCAGGAAGATCATGTCCTCGACACGATCGCCGCCCCCGTCATTCATCGGGATTTCGTAGGCAGCGTTGATCAGGATGGTGCGCATATCCGTCGGCATGCGACCGCCCATGAGCAACAAATTCAAGCGGTCGACCAGAGCTTCAGGCGATACGGCCAAAGGCTTCTCCGCCGAAAGATCGAAGCGGTATTGCGTGATGTAGAAGCGCGGGTCGGTCGTGGTGAGCGCGATGCCCGTGTCATCCCGATCGGTGCGATTGAGGCGGGAGTACAGATGGTTCAAGGTCGTGATGGACGAAGCCTCGTTCAAGATCTGCAACTCGGGCGCGAACAATCCACGCTGGCGAAGATCGCCGGTCGGTAGGAAGTTCGGGCGGTAGAAGTTGAAGACCGAAGGCGAAGACATGACCGACTGAGACATGTCCACACCCACGCCGCGGTTGCGTAGCAGCGCGCGGGTGGTGGGGCCTGCCGTGCCGGAAACGGTCTGACCCTGAGCACCAAAGGCGCGGAGCACAGCGGCAAAGCGAAGCATGGGCTCCTTCACTTTGCCTGAGCCGTAC
>JAIXVL010000209.1 GCA_027483045.1 Lysobacteraceae bacterium | reverse complement strand
GTCGCCCGCCCGGCGGGCGAAAGGGGACCCATGGCCCCGGAGTCGCGGACTATCGTGGGGGGCGTGGTTTGGTCGCGAGCGCGTCAAGGATCGACCTCAGCATGGGCCTTGATAGAAGCACCACGCGGCCCTCACGCAGCTGCTTGGTGATGTGGCCATCGACCTTGACCATGCGATACTCTGGCTGTTCTATGGGCCATGGAGGCAGCTGGTGTTCAACCTCGGATAAGTACGCGTGAAGCTTTTGTTTTTGAGTAGGCTTGCTCATGAATACATCGTATCAACACAACCGGTGTGAGCGAGTGATTAAGGCTGCCGACTCAACTGCATTTTGATTGGTTCTAAAGGCCAATTAGCAGCTGAAAGAATGTGGAAGATCCAGAAGTCCCAAAAGTCAATTAGGTTCTCATAAGCGATTTGTAAAGTTGCGATTCGCTTAAACAAGAATTCAGCTTGGTCGATAACGTCACTTGCGTCGACAGGGAAAGGTATTGGCCTAAGCTGATCCAATGGTTCTCGTTCGCTCCAAATCCCTGTCTCGCATGCCTTCTTCCAAGAAGCTAGCTGAGCGCCTCGATTTTTCCGATAGAGATAAACCACAACGCCAGATGACAGCACGCTATGAAACGTAGGTTCTGTTCGGTCGTATGCCATAAGCTTTAGAAGATTACATTCCTCGGGACGATAATGTCGGTTATTCCAAGAATTTTCCAGATGCGGTCGCTTCAGCTTTGCAAACCATTCGCCACCGCTCACGGCCTTCGTATGAGTTTCCAACGAGTAGAGCAAAAGATTACTGCCAGTTCTTGGAGATGTTGCAATTATTATTCGGTCCAATGCTTTAGCTCCTGTTTCATTAATGCGAGTCGATCGAGCCCCGCACATCCAGCGAAATGAATGATGTGACTAACAGGGCACTGCTTACGAAACCGTTCACCAAACCAATACTGATTATTAAACCGATAGGTCAATTGTTGGATCGGATACCTTTGCGCTTGATATTCAATCCAAAACTGCTCGTCACAATGGTGCTGAGGAAACGGCTTGGTCATTCCATTCCAAATATCATGGTGTTTTGAACAAACTACGACACCCGAATTGAAGCATACTGGTTCGTCATAGGACGAGAGAAAGACGCCTTGGCTATTAAGTAAACCCGATCGACCAGCTCTCAACCATCCTTCGTTGCCGACTTCCATTCCTGGATGACCTGGGTTGTAGGGGTTGTCGTTATGCATTCCGACGCGTTGTGGATCCACTATCTCAAATAGGTCCGGAGTCTCCGGTTTGATCAACACATCCGCATCCAAGAACAGGATTCGTTCATAGTGTTCTTGAAACGCCTTCACGCGAAACTTTTCCAAACCCCACCAACGCTGCGTCTCGTTCGTCAATGCGATGAAGTCGGCATTGCACTTTTTGGCGTAAGCTTCCATCAATGGCTGAGACACGTTGAGAATGTTTGAATACTTCTCACCAACCGCTATCGTGATCACCAATCGATCCGACGTCGGCTTTGGAATCGTTTCAACGGTCGGCTGCCAGACGGGCGGATAAGGATAAGCATTGTTCAGCCAGGTCTGGCGATCGCCGCATCCACATTCGACGCTAAGCATTTCCATAACGCGTTTGAACTGACGGCCGCCAACGTAAGAGAACAATCGTTCGAGCGTATCGCCGACGCCACGATCGGAGCTGACTTTTCGGTTTGCAATTCTCTTAACTAGCGTCGGCCATTCTAGCGAACGCACTGGTTGGACCTTAGGCTCGGTAAGAATGTCGACCGGAGCGATTACATCTGGCAACACGCTCGTTGCAGGCGTCGGACAATCTGCTTCCTTGGTCACAAAGCAAACCCCATCCTTTGATTGCCCACACATCCAACATCGATCCATGGCAACAATCTACTCCGGAAAGGGAAGTTCAGTATCCGAGAAACAACGCGTCGAACCACAATTGTTCGCAGGGATGTTGCATAGTCGGAGCTTCACTGCCACCGGATCCCAATTGAACTGGCCAATCATTGTTCCAGGGAATCCTATTGAGAACGGGGGACTAGCCGACGCGAGATAAACTATCATTCCACTTCTGCCACCGCTGTGAACCCAATCCCAGCAAGTTGGATTTGCAGCATTCCAAGCGGTTTGAATCGCACTTGACGAAACACCGGACAAGACCGGAGCACTTCCTACGTTGCGAGTTGTCTCGAGGTCGCTCGCTTGATTGATCGGTATCCATGGCGAGTAGATTGGATCGACCACACCACCAACGAGTACATTTGCATTGACCCAGTAGCTAGCCGTCCCGCCCACGATTTGAGCAAGCGTGAGCGTTGTGCTCGCTCCGCATGCTTGCTCGGCTTGTGTGATGGTCGTAACCTGCGGCGTTGTATTGATGCTCGCCTTGCAATTGTTATAGCTCGCAAGCGCCGCCGCATATTGAGCGTCAGTCGCCAATGGAAAATTGCTTCTCGGTGGAAACGAGCCGCACAAGATAGGCGTCAAGGTATACGTGTCAGTCCCCCAATGGGCCGTCGACGCTTGGTAAGTGATTTTATAGTAAGGAGCGACTCGATACTTGATTGCACGCCACACGTTGCATTCATAGAGAGCCGATAGGACCTGTACGCGAACCGCAGGTAGGTTGATCCTGACTGTAGGGCAAATCTTGTAGTTGCTAGTGGTACTAGAATCTCGAACGAATCCCCCGGCCAAGTAACCGCCGCATCGAATTTGCTGCAGCGTCCCACGCGGGAAATTGGAGCACGTGACGCAGTTATTGAGAGTGAAGCTTGCCGACGCAGTAAACGGAGGCAATGTAACGACTGAAACGTCACCTGTGGTACTTGTACCAAACTCCCGCTCGCAAACTCGCAATTCGCGATTGCCATAGTCGTAGTCGTCAATGCCCAGACCATCGACATATTCGTCTGACTTTCGTGCCCATGGACTTCTCCAGTCCATCCGAAACTCTTTTGGGTTACTGCTAATTGGTACGGTTGCTTGCATGCCTGGCTGATTCGCATCATAAGGCAGCCAGATCGATGCACCACATGCATCAAAACGATAGACGCCAGATGCATGCGAAACCTCACCCGGACAACCAAAGCAGTTGTCACACGGAGTACCCACCCCACCGATGTTACCAGTCGCAATCATATGAATTCCTTCAAGCGTTAAGGTGCCGTCGCACAGTACTCTTGCACAACGGTCACTTCGTTTCCGGGCCCAATCGGAGACAGCAACAGAATGTTTCCGTTGGTCGTTGGTCGCGAGCTGCGGTTCACTGCTCGCACAATCCATGTCGACACAGGCGTCGATCCCGTCGCTGGCAACAACTTGCAAGTGCCGCCCGATGAGCTCACAGACGTATCAGCAAGCCCGAAGCAACTCCTTTGCATGTTTCCATTGACCCTAACGAAAGCGCCCTTGGCCGTGCGACTCAGCAGCAAATGGTGGCC
>JAIXVL010000188.1 GCA_027483045.1 Lysobacteraceae bacterium | reverse complement strand
GTCCCGAATCGGGTGCGGATAGTCGCGGCCCAGCGCCACGCCGTGCTTCGCCAGCTGGCTCTCGGGGAGCGCCCAGGGCATGTGAATCCAAGGCGCGGGCACAAGGGCTAACTCGGGCACCCAGCGCCGCACGAAATCGCCCTGCGGGTCTTGATCCAAGCCTTGTTTGATCGGGTTGTACATGCGCGGGATGTTGATGCCGGTGACGCCGCTCTGCATTTGCACCTGCGGCCAATGAATGCCTGGCTCGTAGTCGGTGAACATCCGCGCCAGATGCAGGCCCGGCTCGCGCCAGTGCAGCCAGAGTTGATAGCTGGAGACGGCCACCAGCATGGCGCGCATGCGGAAGTTGATCCACCCTGTGTGCTGCAGCATGCGCATGCAGGCGTCGACGAAAGGCCAGCCGGTTTCGCCACGCGACCAGGCGCCAAAAGCCTCTGCATCGAAGTCGTGCTCACGCATGCCATCGAACGCGCGGTTGACGTTGCGGAATTCGATGGCTGGCTCGCTCTCCAGCTTTTGCATGAAGTGCCCTTGCCAATGCAGTCGCGATTCAAAACTTTTGAGTGCGCGGGGCGGAGTGGCCGCGCCAACGGCCACAGCATGGCGAACGGCGGCATTGGCTTCGCGAATCGATAGCGCACCCGTTGCAAAATGAAGGGAAAGACGCGAGCAGGATTTCGCGGCGCTCAAGGGACTGCTCATGCCGCGGGTGTAGCTGGCTCCGCGGCCATCCACGAAGCTACTCAGCAGGCGCAGAGCCGAAGCGCGCCCTCCAGGCTGGCGCTTGGGGCAGGCATCAGCATCTAGGTCGAGATCAGCTGCCGTCGGCAGAAGGGAGTGACGCCAAGCATTGTCCTGTGCGGCTTGGCTTGCTTGGAGCGCCAGTGCATTGCTCAATGCGGCCGGCGGTGGAAGTGGCGAAAGCCCGTTGTGCTTTTCCCAGTGCCGAACCCAGCCGTCGCGCTGCGCCAAGCGGCGCACGGTGCTGCCGTTGGGGTGCTCGATCAAGGAGATACCTTTCGCGCGGCACCAAGCTTGAATTCTGCGATCGCGCGCAAAAGTCCATGCATTGCCGGTTTCCTCATGGGCGTGTACCTCCACCACCCCGAACGCTGCATGCAAGGTTTCGAAACAGGTCAGGGCATCGCCTTGAACAATCCGAAGCGGCGCGCCCAAGGCGCTCAACTCGCCGCGCAATTCAGCCAGCGCTTCCGACACTGCGGCCCACTGCCGCCCGCTGGCATCGGGCTGCGCCCACAGCTCGGGCTCAATCACGTAAACAGGCAACACAGGGCGCCCGCTGCACGCTGCCGCGGACAGGGGCGCATGATCAACTGCGCGCAGATCGCGCTTGAACCAAACGAGAGACACAGGCATACGCAAAGCCTGACGCAACGGCCTTGTGCCCGAAGTGAAGTGCGCCGTGAGCCAAACGATGGGCTAGGCTGAGCATCCTTGAGGAGTAAGCCCTTTGCCTGATTCCGCCTTACCGCTGCTCGACGCTCACGAAGCCCGCTTATTGGGCTGTCTTGTGGAAAAAGAAGCCACCACGCCCGAGCAGTACCCGCTCACCGAAAACGCCGCGCTCCAGGCTGCGAATCAGAAAACCAGCCGCGAACCTGTCATGGCTTTGGATATCGGCAGTGTGGGGCGCGCGTTGCGCAGTCTTGAATCGCAGGGTTTGGCAAAACGTGTGGACGGCGCGCGCGTGTTGCGCTTCGAACACACGGCACTGCGCGGCTTGGAATTGACCCGCGGGCAATTGGCGGCTCTCTCCCTTCTGTTGCTGCGCGGCCCGCAAACCGCTGCCGAACTGCAGGCTCGTAGTGAGCGCCTTTATCGCTACAGCGATGCGGAAGAGCTTGCACATGCCCTTGAGCGCCTCGCGCAGCGCGGATTCGCTGTGGCTTTGCCGCGTGCGCCCGGTCAGCGTGAAGGCCGTTGGGCTCACTTGCTCAGCGGCCCGGTGTCGATGGACGCGATGGCACTCGCACAGCGCGCCGATGCACCGGCGGCGGCATCACACAACGGAGGGTTGGAAGCACGCATTGCCGAGCTGGAAGCGCGTGTGGCCGCCTTGGAAGCGCGTCTTTCAGGCGATCACTCCGCAGCGCCCTAACGATGAATCACTCGTCTGCACACAAGCCTGCGCCAGAATCTCCCTGCGTGCGGCAGTGCTGCTTGGACGATGCCGATGAGTGCGTGGGCTGCGGGCGCACGTTGGAAGAAATCAAAGCCTGGCACAGCGCTGATGAGGCCGGCCGGCGCGACATTCTGCAGTCTTCCGCCATGCGGCGCGCTGCACGGCAAGAGCGCTATGCGAAGGCCGTTCCGCGCTAAAGCCCCAGCGCGAACAGGCCCAAGCAGATCAGCAGTCCAATGCCCGGCACGATGACCGTGAGTGCGCCAACCGGCATGTAAGCGTCCTTATGCGTTTCACCGCAAATGGCGCGAATGGTGGTGACTACATAGCCGTTATGCGGCAGCGAATCGAGCACACCCGAGGAGATCGCAACCGAGCGGTGCAATTGATCGGCATTCACGCCCTGACCGAGGAAGATTGGCGCGATGATGGGCAGCGCGATGGCCTGCCCGCCCGATGCGGACCCGGTCATGGCCGCGATCAGGCTGACGGCCAAGGCGGCGCTGGCCACGCCCGCACCGGGCATGTGGGTGATGCCATCCACGGCCAAAGCAAACGCCGGCGAAAGCTTGGCGACCGCGCCAAAGCCGACGACAGCCGCGGTGTTGCCGATGGCGATCAGAGCACCCGTACTGCCTTCTGCAATGGCCTGACCAGGTTTGCGCAAGGTGCGGAAGCACAGCGCGGCAACGGCAATGCAGCCCGCCAGAAGCGCCACGATCAGTGCCGACACCTGAAAGCGGTCGTGCAAGACAAACGACACGACGAGCACGACCAGCGTGGGCGCCAACGCAGCCCAGATGGGCGGCAAGTCGGCGCGCATGCCCTGCGGGTCGCCCTCGCGGGATTCAAAACGC
>JAIXVL010000191.1 GCA_027483045.1 Lysobacteraceae bacterium | reverse complement strand
GTGGCGAACGCTACTTGCCGAGCGTGAACGACCAGGCCTGGTTGAACGACATGCGGCCCGGAGTCAGCACCGACGGACTGCGCCGCGGTCGTGGCTGCCAGCATTGCAATGGCACCGGGTACCGCGGGCGTATTGGTGTGTACGAGTACCTCGAGCCCACGCTTGAAATGCTCGAAGCACTGCGCCGCGGCTCGCACGATGGCTTTGTGCATGCAGCTTCGCAGGCGCCCTTGTTCCGGCCATTGGCGCAGGCAGCACTCGACTACGCGCTGGCCGGTTTGAGCACCATCGAAGAAGCCAAGCGGGTGGGCGGCGAAATCGCCCACAGCGCGGAGGAGTAACTGGTGCCGAACTTCGCCTACAAAGCCAGGGACGCTCAAGGTCGTGCCGTGAGTGGCGTGATGGAGGGCCTGTCGGACGAAGCGGTTGCCCGGCAGTTGGGCAGTGCAGGCATGACGCCGCTCGAAATCGCTGAGGAGACTGTGGAAGTCTCGATTGGCGATCAGATCAGCGCGAGCTTGGGGCTGGACCGTCCCACGCGCGTTGACCTGATGCTGTTCACGCGCCAGATGTACGCGTTGACTCGCGCCGGTGTGCCTATTACTCAGGCCTTGCGCCGGCTGTCGCAAACCTCGCGCAACGCCTTGCTGGGCAAAACCATGCTGGCGATGAACGAGGAGCTGGAGGCCGGTCGTGATCTAGCAACGGCGATGTCGCGGCACCCGAAGATTTTTGGTCCGCTGATCAGCGCCATTGTGCGCGTGGGCGAAGAGAGTGGTCGCATTGATGAGGCGTTTCTCCGCCTTAATGAGCACCTTGAGCGCGAGCAAAAGGTGGTCGAGCAAGTGAAGACCGCGGTGCGCTACCCGATGATCGTGATCGGGTTCGTCATCGTTGCCGTGTTCATCTTGATGAGCGTGGTGATTCCGGAGTTCGCCAAACTCTACGGCTCGTTCAACGTGGAGTTGCCGCTGCCGACACGCATCTTGATCGCGGTCTCCAACTTCTTCTCGACGTGGTGGTGGCTCATCATCGCTGTGATGGGCGGTGCCGTGTGGGGCCTGCGCGCTTACGTGCAAACTGACGAGGGGCGTTTGCGCTGGCATTCATTGCAGTTGCGCATTCCGATTATCGGCAGCATTGTGTTGAGGGCGTCGTTGGCGCGCTTCGCACGCGCATTTGCGATGGCGACACGTTCCGGCGTGCCGATTCTCCAAGCGCTCGCGGTGGTAGCCATGGCGGTCGAGAACGACGTCATTGCGCGAAAACTGATGGGAATGCGCTCAGCCATCGAGCGAGGCGAGGGCTTGGCGCGCGCCGCGGCCGGTCAAGACTTCTTCACGCCCTTAGTGCTGCAGATGCTGACGGTCGGCGAAGAGACCGGCCAGATCGACGAGATGCTGGTGGAAGTGGCCGACTTCTACGAGCGCGAGGTGGACTACGACGTTCGCAACCTGAATGACCTGCTGCAACCGCTGCTCACGGTCATTGTTGCTGGCATCGTCTTTGTCTTGGCGCTGGGTGTGCTGCTGCCCATGTGGGACTTGGTGAAGCTGGCCCGGCAGTAATGGCGTACTCCGAGCCGCGCTTCGCCACCACCGACGCACGCTGGCTGCGCCTGTTGGTGCGGGTCTTGGTGCTGATGATTATCTCGGCGCTGGTGGTGGTTTTGTTGCGCGGTGCCCGTGACGGATTGGCGGAAGGCGAGCGCATGGCCCTCGACATGGCTGAGCGCAACTTGAAGAACGTGGTCTGGCTGGAAGCCCAGCGCACGATCGCAAGCGAAGGAGTGGCTGCCCTGGAAAGTCGCGCCGGCAAGGATCCTCGCCGCTGGATGCGGCCACTGAAAGCAAGCGATGGGGGCGCGCCATCCGAGGCCATGACGGAGTTCGTCGAGGCGCGGTGGTCGTTCGACGAGAAGCGTGGCGAATTGGTCTACCGGGCGGATTGGCTGCCCGCAGGTGATCGCCGCTGGCGGGTCGAGGTGGTTCGTGATGGCGACGGAAAGCCGCCACTTGGCTTGGCAAGGGATTTGCTTCTGGTACGTGTTGGGTCTGGATCTGCGCCGCCTATCGGTCCGGAAACTCCGTAGATCCAGCATTTACAGCATTTCACCGCGGCGGGACTATTCTTTACAAATCAAGGGCGTATGCTTCACTTGTAAGGCCGTGCTTCAGCATGGCGCTTCGCCCCCCAATTCATTGAAAGAGGTTGCACTCATGCGTCGTCAATCCGGCTTCACCCTCATCGAGCTCGTCATCGTCATCGTGGTTCTCGGCATCTTGGCCGCCCTGGCGATTCCGCGCTTCATTTCCTTGCAGCGCGAGGCACGGATTGCCGTTATCGATTCGCTGTTCAACTCGGTGCGTTCGGGCACGAACGTGATTTACGCGAAGTCGGCTGCCATTGGCGAAGCAGACAACGCGGTGGATTCGGTTGATATCGATGGCAATGGCCCTGGCGGCTTCATCGGCACCAACTTTGGCTACCCACAAGCCGAGCAGGCCGATCTGATCCTGCTGTTCGACAATCTGTCGGCGCGTTATGGCTTCACCGGTGGCGCCGCGGCTGGCGGTTCCACCACGCAGATCAATCTGGACGGCATTGCCACCTGCTCTGTGACCTACACCTCACCCAATGCGGCCGGTGTTTCGCCTACCATCGTACGCAACGTCACTGGCTGCTAACGGCAGGCCCCTGGAGCACCCCATGAAGAACCAAGCTGGCTTTACCCTGATCGAGCTCGTTATTGTCATCGTGCTTCTGGGTGTGCTCTCGGCCATCGCAGTGCCGCGCTTTGTGAATTTGGAAGATGATGCGCAGAAGGCGGCGCTGTCAGCGACGGCAGCCTCTTTGACTTCTGCAATGAACATCAACTACGCCGAGTGTGCGGTGAACAATCACCGGACCGCCCCTGCAGTGCCAACTTCGCAGTGCCAGTCAGTGTCGACCTGCGAAGGCTTGACGGGTGCGGCTGCTGTCGTCCAAGGCGGTACCACGTCGCTTTCGGGCTACACCATCACGGCCGGTACGATTGGCGCTGGAAACGGCACGACGCTCGATTGCACCATTGCGAAAACTGGCCTTACCGGCGAGACGCGCACCTTCACTGCCGTTCGCGCAGGCACCTGATCGCGTCCGCCCCCGGTCGAACGCATCCGGAATCGGGGGCGGCAGGGCAACCTGCCGCCCTTGTTCGTTTGGGAAACAGCATGCTCTTTGCCTCTGCCCATCGCTCAACATCACCACGCTCGGCGGGGTTTACCCTCATCGAGTTAGTGATTGTGTTGGTGTTGCTCGGGGTGCTGGGTGCTGTGGTGATTCCGCGCCTTACTGAGGGCAGTTTTCGCAATGCCGCTTTTGCCGAGCAAATCGCTACTGCATTTCGCTACGGCCAGCGCTTGGCCGTGGCAACCGGTTGCGAGGTGCAGGTGTCGGTGAGCAGCAGCACGCACAGCTACAGCGTTACCCGTCGCAGCGATGGCACCGACACCAGTTGCGGCAGCGTGGGCGCGTTCACTACCGCGATCATCAATCCTGCAGGCGGTGGCGCGTTTGCTGGCACCGCAGTCGGCGGCGTAACGGTGACTCAGGGCCTCACCATTGTGTTCAACGGCCAAGGGCTGCCAACACCGAATGGCGGCACAGTGCTGCTGGGCGGCCGCAGCATCGTGATTGAAGCGGATACCGGTTATGTGCGCTAAGAGCATGCGTGGATTCACGCTGTTGGAACTGGTGGTCACGCTGATCATTTTGGCCATTGCTGTGGGCGCCATTGCCGGCTTGATTGCGCAGATTGGCGGCAGCAGTGCGTCGCCCGTGCTGCAAACGCAGGCGCTTTACCTCGCTGAAGGCTATTTGGAAGAAGCCTCGCTGCGCAGTTACTCCGATCCCGACGGAATCAACGAAGGCTGTGGCGTATCGCGCGACCTTTGGGACGACGTGCGCGACTACGCCTGTCTGGCAACGCCCGCAGCACCCACCGATTCCACCGGTGCGGCGATGCCGGGCTTGTCGCGTTACCGAATCAGCATGACAGTGGGTGACCCAGTGCTTGTGGGTGGTGCCAACACGCGTCGCATTGAAGTGCTCGTGACGCATGTGGACGGGCGCTTGAACCTTCGCCTTGCGACATTGAGGGCAGAGTACTGATGCGCGCCACTGCTCAACAAGGTTTCACGTTGATTGAGTTGGTCATCGTGATCATTCTTCTCGGTGTGTTGGCCACCGTTTCGCTGGAGTTGCTGCGCCAACCCATCGATGCCAGTGCTGATGCGCAGCGCCGCGCGCGGCTTGCAGACTCCGCTGATCAGGCCATGGCGCGCATGAGTCGCGACCTGCGCCTGTCCTTGCCGAACAGCGTGCGTGTATTGGATGGTGGACGCGCCATCGAGATGCTCTTGGCACCCGCCGGTGGACGCTATCGCGCGCGGACTAGAGCCGTGGCTTCACCTGAGGGCCCCGGCGATGTGCTCGACTTCGCCACAGCCGATACCAGCTTCGATTTGCTGGCACCATTGGCCCAAGTGCCTGCAGTGGGGCAGTGGGCGGTGGTTTACAACCTGAGCGCCGAAGGTACGCAGGCTAACGCGTGGGCGGGCGACAATCGCGCGAGTATCGGTGCCGGCAGTACCGCGGACCGAATGGTGTTGGCGTCGGGCTTTCGTTTTCCCTTTGCCTCACCCGGGCAACGCGTGTACTTGGTTGACGGTGCAGTTCAGTACCGCTGCACCGGCGATGGGCGTCTGCTTCGCCATAGTGGTTATGCCATCACCGCAAGCCCGGTAGCTGGCCCCGCTGGGTCTGCACCACTGGTGGTGGATGGCGTGAGTTTTTGTGATTTCCGCTACGCGCCTGGCACCACGAGTCGACAAGGCTTGGCTTCGCTTTCGCTTGCACTCACGCGCGAGAACGAGTCGGTGAGCCTGCTCAAGTCACTTCATTTGGCGAACGTGCCATGAGCATGAAGACGCAGAAAGGTTTCAGCTTGGTCTCGGCAATCTTCTTGATCGCCATTGCGCTGCTGATTGTTTTGGCGGCGGCTCTGACGATGAGTGCACGAAGCCGCAGCACCGTTCAAACATTGGAAGCGAGCCGAGCTCTGTTTGCGGCGCACTCGGGCATTGATGTGGCGGTGGCGCGCAGTTTGGGCGGTGGATGTGGAGCAGTGCCCGCATCGATCACGGTTGAAGGCTTCACGGTCAACTTGACCTGCACACCAACGCAGGCCGATGAGGCGCCAGACGTCTACAACATCTTTACGCTGACTGCGGTGGCGTCGAGCGGCAACTTCTCTTCGAATACCTTTGTATCGCGCCGCGTGCGTGCCACGGTGACCCAATGAGCATTTCACGTCGCTGCCGTTCGCTCGCAATCATTGCATCGCTTTTTCTTGCGATGACAGCGCAGGCACAGATCTCGACACGCTCGGCTTCCCAGGCGGGCGTCGCCTCCGATGATTTGGTGCTGCAGAAGCCAGCGGGCACGAACACAGGTGATGTGCTCGTGGCTGCGGTTGCGGTTGTGCCCGCGACGGCCACGGTCACGGCACCCGCAGGCTGGACCTTGATTGGCAGCGATGGCAGTGGAGCAACCGCGCGCTTGGCGCTGTATTGGCGTACGGC
>JAIXVL010000189.1 GCA_027483045.1 Lysobacteraceae bacterium | reverse complement strand
CCCGGCTCAGGCAGGGCATCCGGGTCGGCACCGGCATCGAGCGCGGCGATCACCGCATCGATGCGGCCTGCGCGCGCATGCGCATAAACGTCAGCCGCAACGGGCTCTTCGTCGTCTTCGCTGTCTTCTTCGGGTGCGGCGCTCACCACTGGCTCGAGCGGCACGGGCGGCGCTTCTGGTGCGTGCCCCGCGCGCTGCATGCCGGCATGCACCCCCAGCAGTGCGATGGCGTAAGGCACGGCCAACCACCACGGGCTTAGCAAACGCGGCGGCGGCCACACCAATAGCCACGCGCCCGCCGAAGCAAACAACACGCCCAGCGACAACAGAAGCCCGCGTCGCACCGACCAAGTGCCTGGCACCGCGGCGGCCAACGCGCCCAATCCACCACCTTTGCGCGCAGCCAAGGCAAACAGCGTCCATTGCCGCCACAGCACGGTCCAAGCCAAACCGGCTACGGCGCCCAAGCCCAGAGCAGAACCGAGCGCGCCCGTCTGCAGAAGGCCGGTGTAGGGCCAAGCCAAGCCCAAACCCATCAGACCGATGGTGGCGCCCCAAAGCACCAGCAGAGTCAGACCGTCGCGCCACCACAGGCGGCGGGCGGGGGCTTCTGGGGCTGGGCTGAGAAGCGCCATACCCAGCGCCATGAACGGCTGTGCCAGCCACGGGCCAACAATGGCGACGGCACCGGCGGGCCACAAAGCAGGCAGCACCGCTAAGCCCAAAGCCAGCAGGATCAAGGGCAGGGCTAAGGCCCGCAGAGCCGGCATGCGCGGCTCAATCATCCGTCACACCCGTGGGCAAGGGCGGTGGAAATTGAACGTGGCAGCCGTGGTCGCGCAGATTGCGCCGAACGATCTCGGCATCCTCGCGGGCCAGCTTTCGCTCGGGAGTGAGCGCCACTTCCAGCACGAACTGCAGCTCGCCCAGCCCAGTGCGCAGGGGTTCTGGGATGCGCTCAAAGCCGTCGCGCGTCGCGAGGTAAACGAAGGTTTCAGCCTTCCGAAGGGATTTGTAGACGAATGCCTGCATGGCCAAACCGCTGGGAAAGTGCCGCGATTGTGGCCGCTCAAGCCGCGCGGGGAAAGCGCCTTCGCTCAAAGGCAACGCGCCGCCCTGCTAGGCTTCCCGGCCTTCCTACCGCTGGAGTGTCCGATGCGCCGTGTTGCGCTGTGCTTCGCCCTGCTGAGTCCACTGGCCGCTTTGGCCGCCGAGGCCACACCTGAGCTCACGCTCGACCGTGCCATGAGCCATCCGGATTGGATTGGCCCGCCGGTGGAACAGCTGTGGTGGGCGGCCGATTCGACGCATGTGGCCTACACCCTCAAGCGCCCCGGCTCGCCCGTGCGCGATGTGTATCGCCAAGCCGCCGCGGGCGGCGCTGCGCAGAGCTTGAGCGGTGGGGCACTGGCCGAAGCCGATGCCGCCAATCCGGTCTTCGATGCGCGCCGCACCCGCATGGCCTTCGTGCGCAATGGCGATGTCTTCGTGCGCACGCTCGCCACGGGCGCACTGCAGCAGATCACGCAAAGCCCGCAGGACGAAGCAGACCTGCGCTTTTCCACCAGTGGCGACGCGTTGTATTT
Organism: Lysobacteraceae bacterium; assembly: GCA_027483045.1. Lineage (GTDB taxonomy): Bacteria > Pseudomonadota > Gammaproteobacteria > Xanthomonadales > Xanthomonadaceae > Silanimonas. The sequence continues at coordinate 1,392 of JAIXVL010000189.1, read as the reverse complement.
CCGCGCTGATGACAACTGGCAAGGCTTTGCCTTTGCCGAGAATCGTCTTCGCACGCTGGTCGTCTTGAAAGCTGAGAAAGACCCGCTCGCCGCACCGGAAGCCGATGTGTTGCGCGATGCGGAAATGCGCCTCATCACCACGCTGGCGCGGCAACGCGCCGACCGCAATGCTCTTGCTGCTGAAGCGAAAGCCCAGCGCGCCGATGATCGCAGCCGCAGCGTGGCCCCGATCTACTTGGGCGATGACGTGCGTGTCGCGGCGAGCAGCTTGTCGACCGATGGCCGCCACCTTGTGGTGGCACTGGAGCCCAAAGGCGCCGATGAAGGTCGCGGCGGCAAGATGCCGCTCTACATCACCGAATCGGGCTATGAGGATGCCGAGGATGTGCGCACGCGCGTGGGTCGCAACGCACCGATCGCACAGAGCTTCAAGCTCATCGACTTGAGTGACGGCAGCATCATCGCCATCGCGCTCGACAGCCTTCCCGGCATCAACACCGACCCACTGGCCAAGCTGCGCGAAGCGAACAAGCAAGCGAAGTTGGAAGGCCTGCGCGCGATCCGCTTGATGGATGCGCGATTCGGCACCGACGGCACGCCCCTGCTCATGCTGCGCAGCGTGGACAACAAAGACCGCTGGATCGTGCGCGTGGATCGCGACAGGGCCGAGCTCAGCACGCTGCATCGACTGAACGATGGCGCGTGGATCAATTGGAACTTCAATGATTACGGCGTACTGCCCGATGGGCGCGTGTGGTGGCTCTCGGAAGAAAGTGGCTACTCGCATTTGTATGTGCAGGACGGTCGCCGCGCCAAGGCACTGACCAGCGGCCGCTGGGAGGCCTCGAGCCCGCAACTTACGCCGGATGGTTTGAACTTCGTGTTCGTCTGTAATCGCGCGTGGCCTGGCGATTACGAACTGTGCCGCGTGCCGGTCGCCGGCGGCGACGTGCGCGAACTCACCGCACTCGATGGTGTTGAAGACTTCGCGCTCTCTCCCGATGGCTCGAAGATCGCGCTGCGCTGGTCGGCTTCGTTTACGCCACCGCAAGTCGCTGTGGTCGGCATCGATGGCGGCGAAGCGCGGAAGCTCACCGACACCCGCAGCGCCGCGTTCAAGTCGATGCCGTGGCGCAAGCCGAAGTTCGTGCAGGTGCCGTCGAGCGATGGCGCCGGCACGGTGTGGGGCAAGCTCTACACGCCCACCACGATGGAGCCCGGCAAGCAGTACCCGGTGGTGATGTTCGTGCACGGCGCGGGCTACCTTCAGAACGTGTTTGAACGCTGGCCGGTGTACTTCCGCGAGCAGATGTTCCACCAGCTGCTCACCGACCGCGGCTACATCGTCCTCGACCTCGATTTCCGCGCCTCGGAAGGCTACGGCCGCGACTG
>JAIXVL010000284.1 GCA_027483045.1 Lysobacteraceae bacterium | reverse complement strand
GGCAGCAGCGGGTCGATGGCGAGTGTGCGGTCGAGTTGGTCCCCGCCGGCTTCGAGATACCCGCCCGCAGTCAGCGTGAAGGCAAACCAGAGATTGCTGACCGGATCGCGGGGGTCGAGTGCCAACGCCTGCTCGAACTCGGTGCGCGCCAGCACGAAGTGTTTCTGCAGGTGCGCGACAAAGCCGAGAACCCCATGCGGTTCGGCAAACTCCGGCTTCAGCTCAAGCGCGCGCTGGGCCATCTTCTGAGCGGCTTCAATTGAATCGTCGAAGTCGCTGCCGAGGTACTCCGGCTTCAATGCGTGCAGCGCGGCCATCCGCGAGTAGGCGCGGGCGAAGCTGGGGTCGAGCGCGACCGCCTGCTGGAGCTGGCGAATGGCATTGGCGAACTCCGGTCCGGCGCGCCGATTGAAAACGTCGGTGGCCCTCAGGTACAGCGCAAAGGCCTCAGGATTGGCGGTTCCCGAATCAATCAGGCGCTCCAGCTGGCCTGCATTCAGCGCCACCTTGAGCTGGCTCGTGACCTGCTGCGCGATGTTCTCCTGCAGCGCGAAGATGTCGGCGTCAGTGCCGTCGAAAGTATCCGACCACATCTCGACGCCATCGCTGACCCGCAGCAACTTGGCGCTGATCCGCAGTCGGTCACCCTGCTTGCGCACCGAGCCTTCCAGCACGTGCGCCACGCCGAGCGTGCTGCCGATCGTTGCCAGCGGCTCATTGCGGCCCTTGAAGTAGAACGACGAGGTGCGGCCGGCGACTTTCAGATCATCGATCTTGGCCAGCGCGTTGAGGATCTCCTCGGCCACACCGTCGCTGAAGTACTCCTGGTCCTTGGCTTGGCTGAGATCCGCAAAGGCCAGTACCGCGATGGATTTCGCGTCGGTGGCGGGTGCGGCAGTCGGGCCGGTCGCTGCGATGTCGACCAGAGGCTTCGCCGCCGTTTCCAGCTGCGCATTCGCCTGCGGCGTGCTGGACGCACCGCGCGCCGGCGCCAGCACGAACTTGTCGATGGCGAAGTAGCCGAGTGCCAGCGTCATCACCACCAGCAGCATGCGATTCATGCGCTGCGCGGTTTGCGGCGCAATCGATTCGTTCGCGACCACGTCGCCATCGCGCCTCAGGCCATCGGGCGTCAGCTCGAACACCCACGAGAACACCATCGCGGGCACGAAGCCGATGGCGAGCAGGATCACCACGCTGCGTGCCACCCACTCCGGCGCGCCGAACATCGGCAGGATGGTGCCCGCCACTTGCGTGATCAGCCATGCACCGACCAGATACAGCCCGGCCATGCGGATGACGTTGCGGCGTTGGAGTTCGGCGAAGAGGTTCATGGCAGCGAATTCCGCATCAATCACTCCCTGTGCACAATGACGAAGCTCGCCACCACTCCGCCGAGGATAGCGCCCTGCCGGGTGGTTTTCGCCTTGAAGGCGCGGGGAATGGGCGGCCCGGTGCCCCGTGCGGTAATCTCGCGGGCTGTCTTTTCCATCGGGCCACGCTGCCCCGGACCCATGCAAAACCCTGTTTCTGACCCGACCGCTCCGACCGACGCCACCGCCGAGACCGGCTTCCAGCCCAAGGCCCTCGAGGCCGCCGCCCAGCAGTGCTGGGACGCCGCCAAGGCTTTCGAAGTCGTCGAAGACCCGTCCAAGCCAAAGTACTACGCGCTGTGCATGCTGCCGTACCCCTCGGGCGCGCTGCACATGGGCCATGTGCGCAACTACACCATCGGCGACGTGATCAGCCGCTTCAAGCGCATGCAGGGCTTCAACGTGCTGCAGCCGATGGGTTGGGACGCCTTCGGCCTGCCCGCCGAGAACGCCGCGATCAAGAACAACACTGCGCCGGCGAAGTGGACCTACGAAAACATCGGGAAGATGCGCAACCAGCTGAAGTCGCTGGGCTATGCCTACGACTGGTCGCGCGAGGTCACCACCTGCACCCCCGAGTACTACCGCTGGGAACAGCAGTTCTTCACCCGCCTGTATGCGAAGGGCCTCGTCTACCGCAAGAACAGCGTGGTGAACTGGGACCCGATCGACCAGACGGTGCTCGCCAACGAGCAGGTGGTCGACGGCCGCGGCTGGCGCTCCGGCGCGCTGGTGGAAAAGCGCGAGATCCCGCAGTGGTTCCTGAAGATCACCGATTACGCGCAGGAGCTGCTGGACGGCCTCGATGCGCTGCCGGGCTGGCCGGAGTCGGTCAAGACCATGCAGCGCAACTGGATCGGTCGCTCGGAAGGCCTCGAGATCAGCTTCGCCGTCGAAGGCGAGTCCGAGCCGATGGTGGTGTTCACCACCCGCCCCGACACGCTGATGGGCGTCACCTACGTGGCCGTCGCCGCCGAGCACGCGCTGGCCGCGAAAGCGGCGGCGATGAATCCCGAGGTCGCGGCCTTCGTCGCCGGCTGCAAGCAGGGCGGCGTGTCCGAGGCCGAGCTGGAGACGCAGGAAAAGCGCGGCATCGCGACGGGCCTGTTCGCTATCCATCCGATCAGTGGCGCGAAAGTGCCGGTGTGGATCGCCAACTTCGTGCTGATGGGCTACGGCACCGGTGCGGTGATGGCCGTGCCCGGCCACGATGAGCGTGATTTCGAATTCGCCACCAAGTACGGCCTGCCGATCACGCAGGTCATCGCGGTGGACGGCGAAAGCTACGACGCCACCCGCTGGCAGGACTGGTACGGCGACAAGACCGCCACGTCGCTGCACACGGTGAACTCCGGCGCGATGGACGGCTTGGGCTACAAGGCCGCCTTCGACAAGGCCGCGGCGCTGCTGGGCGACAAGGCCACGCGCCGCGTGAACTACCGCCTGCGCGACTGGGGTGTGTCCCGCCAGCGCTACTGGGGCTGCCCGATCCCAATGCTGTACGACGCCGAGGGCAACGCGCATGCGGTGCCGGAAGAGCAACTGCCGGTCGTGCTGCCGGAAGACGTGCGCTTCGAAGGCGTGGCCTCGCCGATCAAGTCGAACCCGGCGTGGCGTCAATACACCGATGCGAACGGCCAGCGCTTC
>JAIXVL010000149.1 GCA_027483045.1 Lysobacteraceae bacterium | reverse complement strand
GTGTACTGCCACTCGAAATCCGCCATTTCTTCAAACCAAGGCAGACGGTGCGTGCCGGCCAGCTGATGGCTGCGCAAGGAGTTCTCGATCCACTCCAAGCGGTAGCGCTCCAGTTCCTGCGTGTCGATGACGCCAGTCTCCCGGCGAGCTTCGTCTTCGGTCTGGCGCAGCAGCATCGAGGTCAATGTGAAGCGGTGATCCGAGCCCAACTCCAAGCCGAACACCGTGAATGCAGAAAGATCCACTTCGCGCGTGGTTCCCTTCAGCTCGGTTTCGTCACGCTGCGTCAAGCCGGCATTGCTGGCTTGGAAGTAACGGCGCGTCTCTTCGCGTGTATCCCACGACTGGTTGTAGCGCACCGAGCCCAAGAAGCCCGCACGCACATCGTCGCTGATGTCGAAACGCTGGCCGCCGGCAATGGCAGCGCCAAGATCCGGGCCGATGTCTTCTTGATAGATGTCGTAGCCACTCTGCGATGCAAGGGCTTCGCCGACCTGTTCGATCTGCGTGGCGGTAAAGCCATTCGGATTGCCAAAGCTTTGGCCAGCAAAGAAACCACCGGCATTGCGCACACCGTCCAAGGTTGCGTTCGGGTCGCGCGCGCCGTCGTCCATGCCGGTCCAATCGCCGCTACCGCCGTCGTAGCGCAGGCCGTCCTTGAACGTGGTGCCTTGTGCGCCGCCGATGCTGGCCGATGCGCGGAAGAAGGGCTGAAGCGGAATACCCTTCGTGCGCAGCTGGATGGTGCCACCACCGAACTCACCGGGCATGTCCGCCGTGTAGCTCTTCTGCACGACCACGCCTTCCAGCACGTCGGTCGGGAAAAGATCGAGCGGAATCACACGACGCGTGGGATCGGGTGAAGGAATCTGCGCGCCGTTCAAGAGCACCGAGGAATAGCGCTCACCCAAACCGCGCACATAGATGAAGCGGCTATTGACCAGCGTGAGGCCAGTCACGCGGCGCAGGGCCACCGCCGCATCGGAGTCGCCGGCACGGGTGATCTGTTCAATGGAAAGCGTGTCGTCGACCGACACCGACATGCGCTCAAGGTCGACGTACGCGGCCTGGTCATCGACCTTCACCAATTCGCCCGCCACATTGATGGCGTCGAGCGTGTTGGTGGCGCCAGTCGGCGCGGCAGCACCCGGCTCGCCGACCGCAGCATTCTGAGCAGCGGTCGCCGGTGGAGCAGCCTGTGCTGCAGCTGCACGCGCTTCGGCCTGAGCCAAATCGACGGTGCGCGTGCCACTGACCGAACTTTTGAAGGTGTAGACCGGCGCGCGACCCGGCACCAACTGCAGCGCAATTTGCACCTGCTCGCCCGCCGCCAGATTCAACTCCACCGGAATGCGGCGCTCACCATCGCGAATCTCTAGGGTTTGCGGGCCCGTGGTCACAGCGCCACCCACTACGCCCTGTGCCGTCGTGACACCCAGCACTCGTGCGCCCAATCGCGCTTCCACACCCGCCGCCGGTTGGCCCGCGCGGTACGCGTACACCCACACCGAGGCCGCACCGCGGGGTTGCGCTTGCACCACAGCGCCTGTGGCCGAGGTTTGTGCGGACACAGGCACGAGGGCGAGTTTGATGGCGACGGCGATCGCCGAGAGCGCTACAGCAGTGGAGCGTTTCATTACAGAACATCCGGTCTTTGGGAACCGCGGAAGTCTGTGGCGCTCCGGTTACAGCCTGATGGCACTCGGGGCGAACTGTCGCAAATGTGAAGGCCGCGTCATGACCAACGGCACGGGCGGGCGCGTCGGACCCGGCGCAGCATCGTGGCCTTCCCCCGGCCTTCGGGCCCCCAACGCGAGTCCTGCCTGTGAAACAACCCACCTTGAAGCCGCTGGCCCTTGCCCTTGGCATGGTGCTGCTCTCCGCCTGTTCCAAGCCCGCCGAACCCGCCGCTGCTCCGGCTGCCGCCGAGCCGGCCAAGCTGGTGATCGATACCGCCGCGCTGCCGGCCGCGATGTCCTTCGCGGCAACCGACATCGACGCCGCCGTACCGGCCTGCCAGGACTTGAATGCACACGTGAACGGACAGTGGCTGGCCGCCAATCCGGTGCCCGCCGACCGCACGACGTGGGGCAGTTTTGAAACGCTTTCAGAGCGTTCGCTCGCCACCCAAAAGCAGATTGTCGAAGCTGCAGCTCGCATGGCGGCCGCGACCGGCACGCAGAAGCTGATCGGCGATGTCTGGGCCACGGGCATGGACGAAGCCGCCATCGAAGCCGCGGGTCTGACGCCCATCCAACCTTTGCTCGACGAAATTGACGCGCTGACCGCAGCAAGCGATCTGCCCGGCTATTTGCGCAAAGCGTCCGCGGAAGGCCGCGGCGCCGTTTTCGGTTTGGGTGGCGAGAGTGACTTCAAAGACTCCAATCAAGTCATCGCCTATGCCGCACCAGGCGGCTTGGGTTTGCCCGACAAGAGCTATTACGAAGGCGACGCCCACAAAGCTGAGCGCGAGGCCTATCAGGCGCACATTGCCGCCACCTTGAAATTGGCCGGCGCCGATGTAGCGACCGCGACCACGCAGGCGGCGGCCATCCTGGCCATCGAAACGGCGTTTGCCAAAGTGAGCTACTCGAGCGAAGAACTGTCGCGCGACGTCTCGAAGTACTACAACCCGATTTCCATCGACGACGCCAACAAGATCACTCCGGCTTTTGAGTGGGGCGCATTCTTCGATGCCAATGGCATTGCACGTCCTGCGCAGTTCTCGCTCTCGAATCCGGAGTTCTTCAAGACGCTCGACGGCATGTTTGCCTCGGTGCCCTTGGCTGATTGGAAAGCGTACCTGCGCTTCCACACCGTCGATGGCGCGGCCCCCTTCCTAAGCAAAGCGTTTGCCGACCAGAACTTCGCGTTCTACGGAACCGCACTGCGCGGTCAGGAGCAGCAGAAAGACCGCTGGAAGCGCGTGCTTGATACGGTGAACGGCACGATGGGCGAGGCCTTGGGCCAGCTCTATGTGGACGTAGCCTTCCCCGCCGAGAGCAAGGCGCAGATGGAGCAACTGGTCGGCAATCTTTCGGCCGCCTTGAAAGAGCGTTTGGAAAAGCTCGAGTGGATGACTCCGGAAACCCGCGCCAAAGCCTTGGAAAAGTGGGCCAGCTTCACGCCGAAGATTGGCTACCCGGACAAGTGGCGTGACTGGTCGGGCCTGTCCACATCGCGCGACAGCTATGTGGCCAATATCATGGCGGCCAACAAGTTCAACCATGCCTTCGAGATGGCCAAGATTGGCAAGCCGAAGGACCGTGGTGAGTGGGGCATGTCGCCGCAAACGGTGAATGCTTACTACAACCCGCTGATGAATGAGATTGTGTTCCCAGCTGCCATCCTGCAACCGCCATTCTTTGATCCGAATGCCGATGCTGCGCTGAACTACGGCGGCATTGGTGCTGTGATCGGCCACGAAATGCTGCACGGCTACGACGATCAGGGCTCGCGCTTCGACGCTAAGGGCAGCTTCGCCAACTGGTGGCAGCCGGCCGACGCCGAAGGCTTCAAAGGCAAGACCACGCAATTGGTCGAGCAGTTCAACGCCTATGAAGCACTCGCGGGCAAGAACGTGAATGGCAACCTGACCCTGGGCGAAAACATTGCCGATTTGGGTGGCTTGACGGTGTCTCATGCCGCGTTGCTGCGCGCGCAAGGCGAAGGCTTTGTCGACCCGATGACCGATGGCCTGACCCAAGAGCAGCGCTTCTTCAGCAACTGGGCCACGGTTTGGCGTCGCAACTACACCGACAAAGAAATGAACGTGCGTTTGGTCACCGACTCGCATGCACCGGCGCGCTTCCGTGCCAACGGCGCACCGAGCAATATGCCGGCCTTTGCTGCGGCGTTTGGCTGCAAGGATGGCGATCCGATGGTGCGTAGCGGCGAGAACCGCATCGCCATCTGGTAACGCTTCGCTTCAATTTCCGCAGGCCCACCTCGTGCCTGCGGACTCTGCGGCCCGGCTCACCCCGGGCCGTTTTTCTTTAGCGCGCTGCGCGATTGCCGCAGGTGCAAGCCCGGCGCGTCGCGTGCCATGCAGGTGTGGTTGCGCAGTGAAGCCAGCGCAAGGCCATCAATCTCCAGTGCGCCTTCTTCGAACCCTGCCCATCCATTTCGTCCCGACGACTTCGCTTCATACAGCGCTTCATCGGCAATGTTGATGGTGTCTTCCCAGCCAAAAGCATGCAGATGCGCCGCAACCAAGGGCAAGGCCGCATAGCCTACAGAACAGGTCACCGCGACCTCTAACTGCGTGCCGAGCTTGAACGGCAGATCGGCCATCGCCGCGCAAATTCGCTCAGCTACGAGCGGCGCGTCTTGGCGCCAACAACCGCGACCCACGACAAGAAACTCCTCGCCTCCCCAGCGCACCACGTGATCCGACTCTCTGAACAGCGCACGCAGGCGCTTGCCTGTTTCAACCAATACGGCGTCGCCCGCCGCATGCCCGTGTTGATCATTGATGCGCTTAAAGAAATCGATATCGATGAGAAAGAACACCAAATCCGTTGGATCACGCTGCAGTGATGGCGAAACGGCGCCAAAGCGCGCACGCAGGGCCATCGCTACATCGCCTTCAATGTGGCGCGAGAGAAAGCGACGGTTGTGCAAGCCGGTGAGCGGATCAGTTTGGCTGGCTTCCTCGATGATCTGGTTCTTGTGCTCAAGCTCGCGATTGGCCTCGGCAAGATCCGCCGTGCGCGCGGCGACTTTTCTTTCCAACTCCCGCTCACGAGCGCGGAACCAACGAATGCGCCAATACACGCCAGCACCAATCACCAGCGCACCAGCAAAGACTGCGAGAACGCGAAAAAGAAGCACTTGGTGCCACGCAGGCAGAACCTCGACATCCACCTGTAGTGCATCCTCCGGCCAGGCCTGCCCAAGCTGTGTAGCCTGAACTTCAAGAACAAAGCTACCGGGGCCAAGACGGGTGAACGATGCGATGCGGTGATCGGAATCAACAGCATTCCAACCCTCTTCCCAGCCCTTCAGGCGGAAGCGATAACTCAAGCGTTTCGCACTCAGGTACACCGGCGCCGCGAATTCGAGACTGAACCGCGAGACCTCGGGAAGCACACGAATTCTTGGGCGCCCGGTCTCGGCATGCAGAGCTTCATAAAGCAACTCCGGCTCGCCTTCACCGGCGCTCATTGCGGTCAACACCAAACGTGGCAGCGCCGCGCGAGAAGACGCTGGTTCATGCTGGGCTTGCACCAAGGTGATGGCATCTGTGCCACCAAACGCCAACTCCCCTCCGGGCAGCAACACACTTGCACCCCGGGAATAGGGTGCCGCCGCAGCGCCTTGATCCGGTCCAAATGCTTCGACCGAAAAACTGCGCCCATCAATCTGCGCCAAACCGCGCGACGTCCCCACCCACACATGGCCGTCTTGGTCTTCCAGCAGAGAATCGGCGGAGTTGTCGGGCAAGCCTTCCGCTTTGCTGATGGACGCCCAGGCCGTCGGGACATCGGCTTGTGCCATCGGGGCATGAAACACGCCACCGGCCGAAGTGCCTAGCCATAAACGGCCGTTGCGGTCCGCGAGCATGCGCGTAATGAAGTGGGCATCGAGCGCAGGCAAGGGCATGCGACGCGGCACGCGGCTACCCGCGTCGATGCGAGCCAACCCACTCCATGTTCCCAACCACAGGGTACCGGGCGTGGCCAACAGGCTGGACACGCGCTGCTCGCCAGCGATCGGCGAAAGCACATTCACCGCAGTCTGAGCGTCAGGTTCTCCGTTCGCCTTCATCTCCAAGCGCCAGACACCATCCGGCCCGGAGAACCACCACGCACCATCCCAAACCACCGCCGCACTGGTGAACCTTGAGGTGTCGCGTTGCGGCGGTTGAAGCGTGCTGACAGATTGCTTTGGAAGATTGAGCAAATCCGTTCGCCAATCACTTCCTACCAACCAGCGGTCATCCCCAAGGGGACGCAGGAGCTCTACCGCTCCAGGCGCGTCATTGCCCTTTGCCCACAACGCAGGCAGCGCGGCTTCCTCAGCGCCAGGACCGCTGGGACCCATATGCCGAATTCGGCCGACATTCGTGCCCAGCCACAAGCCGCTCCTTGACGGAGCAAGCACCTGCGCTCTCACGCTGGCATCGGGCGCATCCACGTCGGCCGCGAGAGGCAAATGCAGGATGCGCTGCTGGCCCGGGTCGATGAATTGCGCACCGGCCGATGTGCCGACCCACGCGAGTCCACGCGAGTCCTGAAACACGGACCACACATTGTCGTTGTCCAAGCTTCCGCGCCGACTTCGTTCGTGACGAAGCTTCCGCCAGCGATTCTTCTCGACATCAAGAACCCAAAGGCCACGCCCGAAGGTGCCGGCCCACAATTCGCCGGACCGCATGGTCGCCGCGGAGAAAAAGCGCGGCACCGCAGCAGCCTCTTTCGGAAGCGACACCTCGGTGATCGCACCCTCTGCGTCGAGCAAAAACAGGCCATCGGTGGCCGTGCCCACCCAGAGGCGCCCACCCAGCCCAGAAGCAAAGGAAGCGATGCGCGAGGGCCCCGTAGGCAGCAAGACGGGCTTCAGCGTTGCCGACACGTCTTTACTGGCATGAAGTTCGAACATGCCCTGAGTCGTGCCCAGCCAGACCCGACCGTTTTCGTCCACATGCAGGGCATGCAGTCGGTTCGGACCCGCATTGGGCACATCTACGCGCTCCACACGGCCATCGCCGTGCCACACCAATACCGATCCAACGGTGCCGAAATAGGCTCGGATGCTCGAGTCTCGCTGTTTCGGAAACTCGATGAAGACGACCGAAGGTAATTCGCCTGGTAGCGGCACTGGCTCCAATGCAGGCTGAGCGGGTCGGTTTCGGTCAATGCGGAACACGCCTTGCGCGCTGCCCGCCCACAACGTGCCCTCGGAATCCGCCTTGATGGTTTGCAGCAGCGGCGCCGGCTCACTGACTTTGCCGTCTGCGGTGTAGAGCTGTGCCTGCACAAAGCGATAGCCGTCCCAGCGCCAGACATCGGCGTCGGCCACCATCCACATCATGCCTTCGGCGTCTTCCGCGAAAGCACGCACCGGCCCGTCGAGAAGGCCGCGATCGGGATCGACCGACTCGAAACGCGGCGCATGCATGTCACGCCAATCGCTTTGCTCAGCAGCAACCGCCGCCGACAAAGCCATCAGCAGAAAAGGAACACAGCATTGGGCTACGCATCGGCGCAGTCGATTCGCAAAGAGCATGCAGAAGGAAAAAGGAAACCTTGGCCAGTATCCATGGCTGCCACAGCAAACGGCCGCCTTTCGGCGGCCGCAGTGCGTCAATTCGCGTAAATGCCGCTCAGTGGTGCTGATGCTCGTCCTTGGCGGCGGCATCCCCTTGCTTCACTGAAAATTGGACCGGCACTTCCAAACCGCTCTCAAACACCAGAGTGACGGGCACCGAATCGCCCTCGTTCCAGGAACGGGTCACATCGAAGAACATGAGGTGATCGCCACCGGGCTGCAGCTTGGCCATGCTGTTGACGGGCAGTGCCAAACCACCATCCAGCGGACGCATCTGCATCACACCATCCACTTCCGACATGGTGTGGATCTCGACGCGACCGACGCCTTCGGCGCGCGCGGAAACCAAGCGCTCGTCCTTGCTGCTGTGGTTCATCAAGTGCGCGTAGCCGGCCGCCACGTTGGCACCGGGGGCAAGAGGACGCGACCAAGGCATGTGAGCCATGACGCCCACGTGCGCCATTTGGTCCATGGGCTTCTGTTCGGCCTGAGCGTCGGGCGCAGCAGCGACCGGGCTTGCCGCGTGCTGATGAGAGGAATCGACATCCGAACTCGCCGACACCGAGCAACCGAGCAGCAGCGCGCCCGAAAGCGCCACAACAGCAAACGAAAGAACACTACGCATGAAACTCTCCCTTAAATCTTGAGTTGGCAGCAGACAAGCCATGACGAACGAATGCTGAGCTGCGCTTGGGGCCGGCCTCGGAACTAGGTGTAGTCCAAAGGCTGCGCCTTGCCGCGAAACACGCGATAAGCGAATGCCGTATAGCCAATGATAACCGGCAGCACCACGCAGGCACCCACAAAGATAATCATCAAGGATTCTGGCGCTGCAGCGGCTTGCCAGATCGTCATGTGGTCGAAAAAAAAAAAAAAAAAAAGGCTGTAAGCCAAGCCATAGAACGCCAGGAGAAAGATGCCGATGGTGCCGCCGAACGGCACCCAGGCGCCGTACTCATTGCCTTCGGCCAAACGCGTCGGTAAACGCCGCAGGCTTCGATCGACTACGAAGAAAAGAACCACTGTCGCCAAAGGCACCGGAGCCAGCAGAACAATCCACGGCAGGCTGAACCACTTGTCGAAGATGCGCTCAGATAACCAAGGCGTCGCCAAAGACACCGCCGCGATGCCCACCGCCGTCATCCATAGACTGCTTCGCGCCCAACGCACGGCGCGCTGTTGCAAGGCGCCTTCAGTCTTGATGACCAGCCAACTGGCGCCCAGCAGCGAGTAACCCGCGACGAGACACACGGCAATCAGCGCGCCAAACGCCATCGCGCCCAAGCCCGCTTCAAAGCCCATCACGAGCAGACCCAACATGTAGCCCTGTGCCAGCGTGGCAATCAGCGAGCCTGCATAGAACGCGCGATTCCAAAGCGGCTTGCGCTCCGCTTTTGCTTTCACACGGAAGTCGAAGGCCACGCCGCGCAGAGTTAAACCCAAGAGCATGAGTGCCACGGGCAGATAGAGCGCGCCAAGAATCACGCCGTGCGCCATGGGAAAGGCCACCAACAAGATGCCCACACCCAACACCAGCCAGGTTTCGTTGGCATCCCAGAACGGGCCAATGGAAGCCACCATGCGGTCTTTATCAGCGTCGTCGGCGCGACGCATCAAGATGCCGACGCCCAAGTCGTAACCATCGAGCACCACGTAGGCGAGCATGGCCAAGCCCATGACGACAAGAAACGCCACGGGAAGCCAACCAGCAGGAGCAGTGAGATCAATAGAAGGAATCGCAGCGGCAAGGTTTACGAAATCACGCACGGGATTCTCCTTCCACATACGCCATCACGGCGGGGCCTTCGGCCTGAGGCTCCGCCTTGCCCTGCCCTGCTTTGCGAGCCATATAAAACACCACGCGGATGTAAGCAGCCAACAGCAGGGCATAAAGCGTGAGGTAACCGATTAAGGTCAGGCCGATCATCGGCGCAGGAACCGCAGACGCGGCATCAGCGGTGAGCAGTACACCCTGCACCAACCAGGGCTGACGCCCGATCTCGGTGGTGTACCAGCCTGCAAGCACTGCACCCCAACCTGAAAAACTCATCAGCACCAGCACGCGCGCCAACCACACCGAAGGCGTTCGGCCACGTCGCAACTGCCACGCGCCCCATGCACCCACGACTAGCATGGCCATTCCAATCCCCACCATGATTCGGAAGGCCCAGAACACCGGTGCCACCGGCGGATGCTTGCCTTCGAACTCGTTGAGACCTTTCAGTTCGCCATTCGGATCGTGCGTCAGGATGACGGACGCCAGCTTCGGAACTTCCACCGCGAAATGCGTGGTGCGCGCCTCTTCGTCCGGTAAGCCGAACAACACCAAGGGCACGCCACGCTCGGTCTCCCAGATCGCCTCGATGGCCGCAATCTTCTGCGGCTGGTGCTTCAGGGTGTTCAAGCCGTGGAAGTCACCAAGAAGGATTTGCACCGGAATCAAGGCTGCGCCCATCAGCACACCCGTGCGCATTGCGGCCAAGACGGCAGGCGCGCGATCACCGCGCAGCCAACGGTAGGCCGAGATTCCGGCGAGCAAGAACCCGACCGTCAAGAACGAAGCCACCAGCATGTGGCTGAAGCGCCACGGCATCGAAGGGTTGAAAACAATGGCCATCCAGTCGATGGCATGCGCCACGCCATCGCGCATTTCAAAACCCACGGGCGTGTGCATCCAGGAGTTCAGCACCAAGATCCAGAAGGCCGACATCGTGGTTCCGAAAGCCACCAAGAACGTGGCCACGGTGTGCATGCGATTGCCCACACGCTTGAAGCCGAACAGCATGATTCCCAAGAAAGTTGCCTCAAGAAAAAAAGCGGTCAGCACTTCGTAAGCCAGCAGCGGCCCGGCAATGTTGCCGACTGAATTCATGAATCCGGGCCAGTTCGTTCCGAACTGGAAGCTCATGGTGATCCCGCTCACCACGCCCAGCGCGAAACTCAAGGCGAACACCTTCACCCAAAAGGCGTAGGCCTCCATCCACTTTGCGTCGCTCGTACTGGAATAGCGCCACTTAAAGAACAGCAGCACCCAGCCCAGCGCGATGGTGATGGTGGGAAACAGGATATGAAAACTGATGTTGGCAGCGAACTGAATGCGCGCCAGCAGCAGCGGATCGAGTGTCTCAAGCATTGCCTTTCCCCGTTCCAATAAAGCGATCGCGGGCATCCAACAACTTGCCCACCTTCTTACCGAGTTTCATGAGCTCCACCAAGCGCTCTTGATCCATGGCGCGCACTTCTTCAAACCAACCAGTAGTCAGTTCGATCAGGTCGTGCATTTCGCGCATACGGGACTGGGCATGCTGCTCCGTCGGGTCACTCACGGGTTCCAGCAATGCGTCACGCAGCATCGACAGAGTGGGGTCGACTTCTCGCTTGCGGCGTTCTTCGGCCAAGGTTTGGAAAATGGCCCAAACGTCCTCGGGCGCCGAGAAGTACTCGCGGCGGTCACCCGTCAGGTGCTGCAGCTTCACGAGCCGCCAGCTCTGCAGTTCCTTCAAGCCCATGCTCACGTTGGACCGGGAGAAGCCCAGATCGTCGGCGATCTCATCGGCGTTCAAGGGCCGCGGCGAGACAAACAGCAAGGCATAGATCTGCCCGACCGTACGGTTGATGCCCCAGCGGCTGCCCATCTCGCCGAAGTGCAGGACAAAGCGTTGAACCAATGGAGTGAGCATGTTTCTGTCTTTTCAGGATTTCCTGAAAGTTTAGACAGTTCATGTTCGCCCTGCGTGAAAAACCCGACCGAAAGCGCCAATACCCCTTCCAGCGTAGACTTACGCCCCCTTTTGTACCGGGTGCGCCATGCGACTCCACCTGACTCTCGCCGCCGCCGTTTTGGCCGCCCTGCCGCTCTCCTGCGCCATCGCCCAGAACCGCACCGCTCGCGCACCCGCCGCGCCGCAGGCATGCACCGACTTCTATGGATTCGCCAATGCCACCTGGCTACGCGCCAACCCCCTGCCGGCGGGTACCGACACGCTGAGCCGGCTCGGCCAGATGCAAGCCCAAACCGAAACCACTCGAAATCGCCTTGTCAGCGAGGTGCTGGCCGCGCCGAATTCCGATGCTGAGCGCTTGCTGGCAGCGTTTTGGTCGGCGGGCATGAACACGGCATCGCTGGACGCAGGCAGCGCGGCGGCGGTCCAGAACGCTCTTGAGCCGCTGGGAAGCCTGAAGCGCGCTCGCGACCTGCCCAAGGTTTCTGCGGAGTTTCATGCCATCGGCCTCGCTCCGATGATCGAGTTCGTTCGTCTAGGCAGCGGCGCGGACGGCCAGTTAGCCGCCGTGCCGACCCCCCTTGGCCTCAATGACCCGGCCTTCTACACGCGGCAAGAGCCCGAGATTCGCACCCTGCTCGGCAAGTACCGCGCCTATGTTGAAGCGCTCATGCGCGCCTCAGGACTGCCTGAGGCCGAGATCAGCCCCGCTTCGGAGGCGGTGCTACAAATCGAAACGCAGATTGCACAAGCGCTGGATGCCGAAGCCGACGATGCGCGTCAGTCCGACTCATTGCGCGCACAAGACCGCCGCTATGCCGCCTTGGGTCTGGTGGACGTGTTGAAGCGTTTGGATACCCGCACGGATGATCTCGTTGTTCTGAATCCCGCGTACTTCGCAACACTGGCCCAGCTCGGTACCCGCGAAACACCACAGCGCTTGCAGTGGTACTTGCGTTTCCGCGTTCTCAATCGCTTGGCCCCCGATCTCGGAGCCGCGTTCCGTAACGCGCACACCGGTTTTTTCGTCAACACCTTGCAGGGCCTCCCGACGGCGCCCCGTCGCGAAGACCAGCTCACGGCCACGCTGCGCGAACAACTGCCCGGCTTGATCGACCACATCGTGAATGCGCGACTGGTTAATGCCGCAACACGCACTCGTGCCCAGTCGGTGCTTCAAGCGGTGCAGACCGCCGCCACGGCGAAAGACCCCGCATTCGGCGCAGTGCGCATTGATCTTGCCGGCAGCCTACAACCGCCATTTTCCGCCGAAGGCTTGCGCTTCGATGCGCAGGACCATATCGGCAACCTGCTTCGTTTGTGGCTGTGGCACGACCAGCGCGCGCTGAAGGGAACCACCGGCGCAGTGTCGCCGCTGCCGGCCATCACTCCCACGGTCCAGTTCGATGCCAGCAGCAAGACCCTCACCGTGACCGCAGCAGCACTTGCTGCGCCGCTTCTGGGTACCGCACCCGGAGCCGCCGACTTTGGTGGGCTGGGCGCCTTGTCGGGACACGAATTGAGCAAAGCGGTCGACAGCAGCAGCCGCGCGACGGGCTTGGGCCCGCTTTATAACGGCATTGAGGTCGCACCGGGCTTGCGCGTGGATGGCGCGCGCACGCTACCGATGAATCGTGCTGACCTCGCAGGTCTGGAGTTTGCGTGGGCTGCCTTCAATGCAGCACAACCCAAACCCGATGCGGCTGCAAAGAAAGCATTCTTCCAAGCCTGGGCTGAGCTTTGGGCTGCCCAGCAATCGCCTGCGGCCTTGCGTGCCACGGTGCAAACCTCGCCGTATGCCCCTGCCGCGGCACGCGTGAACGGGCCGCTCTCGCAGCTCCCCGCATTCGCAGAAACCTTTACCTGCCGCGCAGGCCAGAAAATGCGCGCGGCCAATCCGATTGGGGTGTGGCGCTGATGCCTTTGGTTCCTGGACAACGTTGGTTTTCTTCCGCTGAGCCCGAGCTTGGCTTGGGCACGGTTCTGCGCATCGCGGGCCGCAGCGTGCAAATGGTGTTCACCGCATCGGGCATGGTGCGGCAGTACTCGCTAGAAGCCGCGCCGCTCATGCGTGCGCAGTTCCGCGTGGGCGATCGTGTGCGCGTCGATAACCGCGAGATCATCGTGGAGACGGTGGAAGAACGCGCCGGCCTGCTCTACTACCGCGCCGCCGATGGCGAATACATGGAAGGGCAGCTCGATGCCGAGCAGCCGGTGTCCAAAGCCGATGCGCGACTCATCAGCGGGCGCATCGATCGCAACGATCAATTTGAACGTCGCGTTCGCACGCTCGAAGCGCGTGCACAAGCACGCTCTCATCCGGGCTGGGGCGTCCTGGGTGCTCGCATCGATCTGGTACCGCATCAATTGCGAGTGATCGAGACCGCCGCAGCACGACGCACGCCGCGCCTGTTGCTGGCCGACGAAGTCGGTTTGGGCAAGACCATCGAAGCCTGCGCCATTGCTGCTCAGCAGATTGCCAGCGGCCGCGCCAAACGCGTACTGGTGCTCACGCCCGAAAGCTTGGTGAACCAGTGGTTTGTTGAGCTGCTCCGCCGTTTCAATCTGCCCTTCGCCATCTACGACGAAGAACGCTGCGAAGCGCTCGAGATGAACGAGCCGTCTCGCAATCCGTTTGAGGATGAGCAATTTGTGCTTGCCTCGGTGGGTTGGCTGACCGAACACGACAAGCGCATGAAGCAAGTCGTCAAAGCCGGGGGGGATTTGCTGTTGGTGGAGGAAGCTCACCACCTCATTTGGACCTCGGAATTCGAAAGCCCCGGTTACACCTTGGTCGATGCACTGGCCAAACGCACGCCCGGCCTTTTGCTACTCACTGCCACGCCAGAGCAACTCGGCCGCGGTGGCCACTTCGCGCGCCTTCGCCTGCTCGATCCCGCGCGCTACACCAATCTCAAGGCGTTCCTGGCCGAATCCGACGGCTTCGTGGCGCTCTCAGCGCTGGCCGAGCGTATCGAGCTGGGCACCATTAACGCCGCCGATCGTGCCGAGTTGGCCACTCTGTTTCATTCGGAACCCGAATGGCTCGCCGCCACGCTGGCCTCGTTTGACGCGGGTGAGATCAGCGCTGCTGACGCGCTCCTCGACGCATTGGTCGATCGCCACGGCACAGGCCGCGTCATGGTGCGCAACCGCCGCGCGGCCGTCGGTGGATTTCCCAAGCGCATTCCGCATGTCGATTTGCTGCCCGCCTCCGATGACAGCGAACTCTTGGGTCGCCTTCGCGCCGAGTTTGCGTTTGAGGTGGGCGACCTCGACGAAGAGCCGGTGCACGACTACGCCAAAGATCCTCGCCTCGACTGGCTACTCGACACACTGCAAGCTCTCGGTGGTGAGAAAGCCTTGGTGCTTTGCCGCTCTCGCGCCAAGGTGCCAGCGCTCGACGAGGCACTGCGCCTGCGCTGGGGCCAGCCCGTGG
>JAIXVL010000036.1 GCA_027483045.1 Lysobacteraceae bacterium | reverse complement strand
AGTGCGTGTCGATGGTGTTGTGCTTGATGAGGCGCACGGCTTGCTGGCCGCCATGCACAAACCCGTCGACGTGACCTGCTCGACCAAAGACGTGGGGCGTTTGGTGTACGACCTGCTGCCGCCGCGCTGGAAGGCGCGTGACCCCATCGTCTCGCCGGTTGGGCGGCTGGATAAAGACACCTCGGGCTTACTGCTGTTCACCGATGACGGCCAGTTGCTGCATCGGCTGACCAGCCCCAAGCACCATCAGCCCAAGGTGTATCGCGCCACGCTGGCCGAAGACCTGCGCGGCAACGAAGCCGAATTGTTTTCAGCCGGCACGCTGCTGCTGGAAGGCGAGCACAAGCCGCTGTTGCCCGTGGAATTCGAAGTGCTTGGCCCGCGCGAGGCACGCCTGACGCTGCATGAAGGCCGCTACCACCAAGTGCGACGCATGTTCGCGGCCACCGGCAATGCGGTGGCGACGCTGCATCGCGAAGCGATTGGCGGCATCGCGTTGCAAGCGTTGGGTTTGGCGCCGGGTGAGTGGCGTTTGCTTACCGCGGAAGAGCGGGCCGTGCTCGGCGGCTGAGCAGCGATGTGCGGCCTCAGCCGCGATTGAACTCGCCGATGCCTTCCACGATCTCGGTCACAGCGATCCGTTCGGCGTCGGTGAGGCCCGGATTCCAAGCGTCCATCAGCACAATCACTCGCGTGCGGTCGCTGCGATTCCAAGCTTCATGCAGAAAGGTGTCGTCGAACACCCACACTTTGCCCTCCTGCCAGGCGCGAGCATCGCCGCCCACATTCAAGGCGCAGTCGGGCGGAACGATCAGCGGCAAGTGCGCTACGACACGGGCATTGGTCACGCCGTAATGCGGCTTGATGTGCGAGCCGGGTGCCAGCACAGAGAAGCAGATTTCCGGCGCATGTTCGCGAATACGCACCAAGGGCAGGGCGTCCAAAGCGGCCGCGGTGCGTGGCGCTTTCAGCGCGTTGTCGGCGAAACGTTCGCCGTTGCGGTAGAAGAAGAACGCATCCCAGCGCGCCGTGTTGCCGCCGCCAAGATAAGCGTCGAGTGATGCGCCATCGGGTGCCTCGAGGAAAGGCTGCAGGCCCGCGCGTTCGCGCAGCACTGATTCGGCTTCCTCGCGCAAATCCATCCACTGCGCTTCCAAGCCCGGAATCCAATCGAATTGCTTTGGCTCAAACCACGGCGGCGAAGCCAGGCCGGGGATGTGCAGAAAACGTGGTACTTGGCGCGCATCCTGCGGCGGATGCGATTCGATGCCGAGGTAGTGCGCAAGTCCTGCGCGAATGCGCTGCATTTCCGATGCGCCGAAGCGCTCGTTCAAGGGCTGCATCAGGCCCATCAGCACCGGCACGCGGTACTCGTGCACCATGGCCATGGCGTGCAGCACATCGTCTTGCAGCCATGCTGGCGTGCTGGCCTCGTCCAACCATTGCTCGCGCGACTGCGCCGTGGTGACGGCACGGAAGTAGGCCCCGACGGCTCCGAAAAGATCCTTCCTCGACTCGCGGATTTTTCCCAGATGCAGATGCGCCGCAGAAAGCTGGGGATCGATGCGCGTAGCGGTCTTCAGGGCCTCTCCGGCAGCATCCAAGTCACCGGCGGTGGCGAGTGCTACGCCCAAGCTACGTGCCACATGGGCGTTCTGAGGTTCATCGGCGTGCGCGGCCTGCAACAGCGCAATCGCCTCGCGCTGGCGCCCGGAAGCCATGGCCTCGCGCGCGGCCTGCATGCGTGCAGCGCGTTCCGCTGGCACTGCTTGGGCTGGCATGGCCGGTGGCGGTGTGCTTTTCGCGATACCGGGGACCGTGGCTTCAACAAACAATGAGTAATGCCCTGCGCCATGTTCGGCGCTCGCCACCACGCTCTGGTCGTCGAGACGCAAGCTTGGGTCGTCGCTCTGCATGTAGGCACTGCGGGTGATGGTGCTGAATCCCGCAATCTCCAACATCGCCTTCAGCGTTTCAAAGTCGTAGCCAAACTTGTGCGCCTCAAACAGATAGCCCGGGTCGGGGCCCGCGCCGGCGTAGTTCAGAAACTGTGCGAGCAGCGGGCCATCGCCATTCGCTCCCGCCCAGTGCGTTGCGCGTTTTGCGAAGAATTCGCGATCGCCGCGCTGATAGGCGTCGATGAGTTGCGCAACGTCGGGAACAATGAGGCGCAAGCGCGCGCCCGGAGCCATCACGCGGCGCAGCTCGGAAAGAAACGCCCCAGCGTCATGCGGGAAAAACAGGTGTTCGAACAAATGCGACACGAACACATGTGTGGCGGAGCCATCGGCGAAGGGCAGGCCCCAATGCACGTTCCAGCACAGGGGCGCGGGGTGCACATCAAGGTTCACCCAACCCGCAAGGGCATGCTCGCCGCAGCCGATGTGCAGCTTCAAATTCTTCGCCTCGGGCGCTATACCTAGGCGCGTCTGTTGCGCGGCAAGCCAAGCAGGTCGTGCTGCCGCGAGGCGCTCGCGAAGACCGTGTACCTCCGCAAGCAGTGCGCTGGCACGTGCTTCTGCGCCGCCTTCCGTCGCGAGCACGCGCTCGCCGTCAGGGCCCATCGCGCGCAGGTCGCTGGCCAAGGCATACACCGCTCGGGCTAGTGCCGCGAGGGTCTTCGCCGTGCGTTCTTCGGCAGGCTGGGCCATGGTTGCGGTGAAGAGCACCGGCTTGGTCATTCGTGGCTCACTCGCCGTGGTCAAAACAGCAGATACGTGGAAAGGATGTACTTGTCGCCGCTGATCGGCGGCCGCCCTTCATGCTGAAACATCCAGTACGGCGGAAAAATCACCAAGCGTCCGGCTTTCGGCTTCACCGAAACACCCAAGTCTACGAACGCGGTCTCGCCGCCTTCGGCCACGTCGTTGAGATACCAAAGGCACACGAGGTAGCGATTGCTGACCGGGCCGAGGGAATCAAAATGCGGCTGGAAGCGTTCTTCGCCACCCGGCCGATAGCGCTTCAAGATGAGCTCACTGATCTTGGTCGTGCCGGGCACAGGCAACGTGAGCCCAAGCGCTTTGTTGTAGCGGGCCAGATGGTGGTGGATGTTGTCGAGAATCGATTGGCGAAAGGCGTCATCCGACAGTGGCCCGAGATCGAGCTCTGTCCAGGCGCTGCCCGATAGCCAATCGCGCCTGCTCTTTCCGTTGTTGATCTGGAACGCCGACGCCGCATGAAAACCTTCGATGATCTGTGCGCACAGGGCGGCGGGCAGCGCACCGTCAAAGGTCTGAATGCAAAGCGTGAGCGAATCGCGGCCCAAGTCAATGGGCGAAGCGGCTGGCTCGGTGGCAGAGGAGGTAGGGTGCATGTGGCCCGAGGCCGCTTCCAGTAGCATGCGGCCCGCTGCCGCTTTCGCATCATAGACAAGGACCTTCCATGCCTGCATTGATTCCGCGCAACGCCGATGCTGCTTTGCTGCTGCTTGAGCAGGGCGATGCGGCGGGCGCAGAGCAGGCCGCCGATGCCGCATTGAAGGCGCAGCCCGATGCCCTGGATTGGCGCGTGGTTCTTGCCTTGGCCTTGAGCCACCAGCGACGTGCCAACGAGGCGCTGCCGCATTTTGAGGCGCTCGCCACCCTGCAGCCGCAGGTGCCCGAGCATTGGTCGAATCTGGGCAATTGCCTGTGTGAGCTGGATCGTGAGCAGGACGCGCTGATCCCTTTGCAGCGCGCGTTCCAGCGTGGCGACCGCTCATCTGGTGTGTTCCATGCCTTGGCGCGCGCCGAACTGGCCCATGGCCGCCCTATTCCGGCCCTCACCTGCATCGATCGCGCACTCGAGCAGCTACCGCTCGACGCCGAGTTTCTGCTGCTGCGTGCGCGCATCCTGTTTGCAATGGATGAGACCGAAGCGGCCGGTGAAGTCATCGCCAAGCTTCGCGATCCCGCACTGCCTCTGGCCTTGCGTGTCGAGGCCGCCGAGATTCAGCTCAATCTCGCGCAA
Source organism: Lysobacteraceae bacterium (assembly GCA_027483045.1). Taxonomy (GTDB): domain Bacteria; phylum Pseudomonadota; class Gammaproteobacteria; order Xanthomonadales; family Xanthomonadaceae; genus Silanimonas. Next base: position 4,204 of record JAIXVL010000036.1, on the reverse strand, counting down.
TTCGGCCCCGCTCAAGCCGCCTTCGAAGCCTTGCTCAGCGAAGACGCCGCGCACCCGAGCGCGCTCATCGGTCTGGCAACCTGCCATGAGCGCAGCAATCGACTCAATGAAGCGCGCGAGGTGCGTGCCCGAGTCGACACCGGGCGCGCCTGCGTACATCCGGATGTGGCCAGCGCGCTGAAGCAACTCGATGCGCGCTTGGCCGAACGCAGCGGCGATCACGTGCAGGCTCGTGCGCTGCTGGAAGAGGTGCTACTGCATCCGCCGCGTGACCCGGCCTTGCGCACCAACCTACGCTTCGAGCTGGGCAAGGTCTGCGCGGCACAGAAGGATACGCATGCGGCGATTGCTGCCTTCACGGCTGGACATGCCGAGCGTTTGGCCAGTGTGACTGCAGCGCACCCCGCGCTGTTTCGCGAAGACGGGTTGCTGGCCGTTCTCGACAAAGCCGTGCCGGCGTTCTCGCCGGGTGAGCGCGCCGGCACCGATGATGGCCACCGCGACCCGGTGTTCGTGGTCGGCTTTCCGCGCTCGGGCACCACGCTGCTCGAACAATTGCTGGACGCGCATGCTGGATTGGCCTCCTTCGATGAGCAGCCCTTTCTGCAGCGTCTGGTCACGCGCATGAATGCAGAGCCGCCGGGCTACCCAGCAGGTTTGCCGGCCATGACCGCGAAAGTGCGGCAGGATTTCCGTCGTCAGTACTTTGCCGATGTGGCCAAGCAGCGGCCGGACCTCGGCGATCGCAGGCCCGTCGACAAGAACCCGCTCTACCTAGTGCGACTGCCCTTGGCAGCTGCACTGTTCCCCGACACGCAGGTGATTCTCGCCCTGCGTCACCCTTGCGATGTGGTGCTGTCGTGCTGGATGCAAAACTTCCGCGCTCCCGCGTTTGCGGTCACGTTTGAAACCTTGGCCAGCACCGCGCGCATGTATGACCGCGTGTTCCGCACCTATTTCAGCTTCAAGGATGCGCTGAATCTGCCGATGCACACACTTCGTTACGAAGACTTGGTAGGTAATGTCGAAGCCGAATCGCGTCGTTTGTTCGACTTCCTCGGCTTGCCCTGGAGCGAGGACTTGCTCGGATTCACCGAGCGCGCGAGATCGCGCGGTGTGATCAGCACACCGAGCTACACGCAGGTCGTTCAGCCGGTCAACAAGCGGGCCGTGGGCCGTTGGCAGCTCTGGCGTCCTTGGTTCGAAGGTGAGGTGCTCGACACGCTTGCGCCTTGGATCGAACGCTTCGGCTACGCCATCGACTGAGTAGGCAGCAACAGCAGCAACTGCTGCCGTGTTTTTTTTCACGCAAAGAAAAACCGCGCGGATTGCTCCGCGCGGTTTCGCTGTCACGACTGATCCGAGGATCAGAACGTCACGGTCGCATTTGCCCAGTAGTAGCGGCCAACCGTATCGAACGTGCGCTCGTCGGTATTACCGTTGAGCGAGTTGTTCTGATAGATGATCGGCGGCTGCTTGTCGAACGCGTTGTCGACGCCAATCTGGAACTTCGCATTCCATGCATCGACCTTATAGCCCAACTGCAGGTTGTGGTACGTCTGGCCGCCGCGATCAAACTGGCAACCCGCCGTGCCGCCCGGAGCGATGGCCAAACCGAGGTCGGCGCAGGTGTTCGTGCGCGTGTTCGGGAAGATAGCGCCAACGCTGAAGCCGCTGACGAAACGCGACGTCCACTGCGCTTCCCACTCACCCATCGACCAGCCCAAGGTGCCGAGCGAGCGGATGCGGCTGTAGTTGCCCAAGCCACCGTTGGCCGAGCTCAGGAAGGTGCCCGCGAGGTACTGCTGTGCGACCACCTGGCCCAGAACGATCGTCTTCACGTCGAACTGTGCGGTGTAGGTGGTGTCGAGCGACACGCGGAAGCTGCCGAAGTCGGTGTCGTCCAGACGGTACTTCACACCCACGTCAACACCCTTCGTGTCCGTGCGACCGACGTTCGCGTTGCGGTCGAACAGGCGGATGATTTCGCCCTGAGCGTTACGCGAGAACAGGTTGCAGAACTGGCCGTTGTTGAAGCAGTTGTTGAGGATGGTCTGCGTGCCCACGGTGCCGATGGTGTCGTTCAAGTAAACGCGCCACAGGTCCAGCGAGAACGACGAGCCTTCCAGCCAGCTCGGGTCGTAGATCACGCCGTAGGTGAAGACCTTGCCCTCTTCCGGCTGCAGGTTGGGGTTGCCGCCCTTGATGGCGGAGAGCTGCGTGTCGCTCTGGACGAACGAGCCGTCGGTCGCCACGTTGGCGCAAGCCAAACGCTGCGGGCTGCCAGCGGCTGCACCGCGCCAGCGGTTGCAGGGGTCGGAGAAGCTATCCGAAGAAGCCGACTCGCCCTGGAACAGGTCGCCGATCGTCGGTGCACGGAACACCTTGTCCAAGGTGCCGCGAACCATCAGGCCGTCCAGCGGGCGCCATTCCATGCCCAGCTTCCAGTTGGTGGTGTTGCCGAAGCTCGAGTAATCGGACCAGCGCACGCCCACGATACCGCTGAGGTTCTGCGCGAACGGTGCGTCGGCCAGAATCGGGATCAAGGCTTCGCCGTACAGCTCGGTGACGTCGAAGTCACCCACGGCGCGCGTGGTGCAGGCCTCGGACGAGATCAAGCAGGTGTAGTTGGTTGGGTCGACAACAGCAAGGAAGCTCGGCTCGAAGGCCGAGGCCTCTTTGCGGTACTCGATGCCGAAGGCGCCGCCCACGGTGCCGGCCGGCAGATCGAACAGATCACCGGTCAGGTTGGCGTAGAAGTTCTTCAAGGACGCGTCGGTCTTGTTGATCGACGGCGAAGAAATCTGAGCCAAAGCCGCGCGGTCAGCCGGCGAGCTGAGGTCGCCGAAGAAGTTCACCGGCGTGCAGTTCGCGATGGGAGCGGAGGGCGTGCCGCAGCGCGCGACGCCATTGCCATCACGGAACGACGGGCCGAGCGCAGATGCCAGAGCGGGCGTGAACAGATAGCCGGTCGAAAGACCCGTCTGCTCAAGCTTGCCGTAGGTCATGCCCACGTCGTACGACCACGAGGTGTCGCCGAACGCGCCTTCAACACCCGTCGAAATCTGCGTGACATCGGTGTTGAACGAGAAGCGGCGGTTGCCGATGGCCGACAAACGCAGGCGCAGATCGTTGTTCACCAAGCCCGTGGTGAGGCCCGGGAAGGGCCAGAACACGCTCTGCGGGGAAATGGTGACTTCATCCTGACCCGGGCGAGCATCGAAGGGCAGCGGAGCAATCTGGCCGTAGGCGCGCGTGCTCTGGGTGTAGATTTCCGCGTAGGCGGTGGCGGTGTCGGTAACGTTGAAGCGACCGGAGAAGAACACGCCAGCGCGTTCCTGCGGCGTCAGCTGCAGGTTGCCGACGGCCTGATAGTTGAACAGGTCGGTCGCACCGTTGAAGCAACGGAAGTCCGCCCATGAGGTGCCCGGGCGACCCGAGATGCGGGTCAAGTTGACCGTCGCGCCGCTGCCGCAGCCGGGGCCGGAGAGGTTCACGGTGCCGGCGGGGATCGAAGCGCGCGGAACCGAGTAACGGCCCGTCGTGGTGCGGCTGGAGCCGCCGACCGTGACCGTGCCGGAGTAAAGGGTCAGAGCGTTGCGCGAGTAGTCGCGATCCGCGGCCGAAACGCCTTCCTGGTCGTTGTAGTTCAAGTTCAACAACACGTTGCCGCGCTCACCCGACCAGCCGTACGTGACGTTGCCGGTGGTGCGGGCGCCGTCGCTGCGCGAGGACTCGCCGTAGCCGACCGACAGCTCGCCGCCGTCAAAGTCGCGCTTCAGGATGAAGTTGACCACGCCGCCGATGGCGTCGGTGCCGTAAATGGCCGAGGCGCCACCTTTCAGCACTTCAACGCGGGCGATGGCCGACATCGGGATCGAGTTGATGTCGCTGTACACCATGCGACGGCCGTTGATCAGCGTCAGGGTGCGCTCGTCACCGAGGCCACGCAGCGAGACGGTGGCTGCGCCCGTGCCGCCGCCGTTGTTCACGGAGGGGTTGGTCGCGGCACCCGAGATCGCCGGGATGTCCTGCAGGAAGTCGCCGATGGTGGCTGCACCAGTGCGCTCGATCGACTGGCGATCAATGGTGAACACCGGGGTGGCGGTTTCGGTATCGACGCGGCGGATGCGCGAACCGGTCACGACGATGGTGTCGAGGGTCTTGGCTTCTTCGGCCTGGGCGGCGTCTTGGGCGAAGGCCT
>JAIXVL010000077.1 GCA_027483045.1 Lysobacteraceae bacterium | reverse complement strand
GCCATCGTGCGCGAGCACCCAAGCGGTGTCAGTCGGCGCGATGCGCGCCTGTTCTGCCGCCGTGTCGGGCGTGAGCACGGGCAGCGGCGCGCTGAAGGCCTGCACCTCCGCCCATGTCGTCTGATTGGAGTAGCGGCCGCACATGCACTCAGCCTAACGTGTGCGCACCATGACGGTGTAGAAGAGGCGTCGCGATGAGTTTCTGGATGATTCTAGGCTTGGCCATTTTTGCGTTGCTGGTACTCGGGCTTGTTTTCCTGGCGCGTGGTAACGCCTCAAAGAAAGGTGCAGCGAAATCGGATACAGGGTCGGACATCACCCCAATGATTGCAGGCTCGAACACGTCATCCAGCTTGGGCCACAAGGCGCATAGCCACAAAGCCGACAGCCATGACGCGAACAATGACGGCGCTAGTGACGGAAGTGGTGATGGAGGCGGCGGTGGTGACTGAGCAAGAGGCTGAGGTTGCTCAGCCGCGTGGACAGTGGGTGGTCTATCTGCTGCTGTGCGACGGCGATCGCTTGTACACCGGCATCACCAACCAATTGGGTGCACGAATGAGCGCCCATCGCGAGGGCAGGGGCGCGGCATTTACCAAAGCCTTCAAGCCGAAGGTGTTGGTGCATGCCCAACCCGTAGCGGATCGTTCTGCAGCCTTGCGCTTAGAGGCAGCCATCAAGAAGTTGCCGCGTGAAAAGAAGTTGGCGGCTCTGCGCGAGAGTGCATTGCCCTAAACCTTCGCTTTCGCGAGGCCTACACGATGCTGCTCACACTTTTGTGCAGCAAGCAGAGTCGTGTCGCATAACCGACACACAGGCGGCGCACAGTGCTGCCATGGCCGCACTTCCCTCCTCCGTACCGGCTTCTCCGGCGCCCAGCGACATCCTTTCGGCTATCACTGCGCCGGGTGGCTTGTACCCGGTTTACCAGCCTGTGGTTCGCTTAGCTGACATGGTGGTGACCGGCCACGAGGGTTTGATTCGTGCCGCTGGCCCACAGCCCTTGCCACCTCCGGCGCTTTTCGATGCTGCCCGTGATGCCGGGCGTCTGGCCGAAATCGAAGTGTTGGCTGCGCGTTTGGTCATCGGCGGCTACGGCTTTCGTCCAGGCGCGGGCCGTCTCTTGGTCAACTTGAGCGCCACCGCACTGATGGACCCCGGCCTTGGGCCAACGCAAATCACCGAACTCTTCCGCGCCGCCAAAGTAGACCCAGCGAATCTGATCTTTGAGCTTTCCGAGCGCGATGTGGTTGAAGACATCGCCTCGCTTTCAGAACCCGTGCGCCATCTGCGTTCGATGGGTGCGAAGTTGGCGCTTGATGATTTCGGCAGTGGTCACTCCAACTTCATTCTTTGGCAGGCGCTTGGGCCGGAGTACGTGAAGCTTGATCGAAGCATTGTTCATGGCGTGGCCCATAGCTCTCGGCAATTGGCCATCATCAAGGCGTTGATGCAGGTGGCAGAAGAATTCCAAACCGATCTGATCGCTGAGGGATTGGAGGATTTCGCCGATCTGGCCTTGATCCGCGATCTGGGTATTCGGTGTGGTCAGGGGTATGCACTGGCGCGCCCGGCGCGCGAACCCCTGCTTGCCGTGCCCGAAGCCAAATTGCGAATGGCCGCGTCGCCTGTGCCAGTTCGCCCTACTTCGTCGCCGGGGATCGTGGCGCGCGAGGTGGTGATTGGGCATCTGCTGCTCGACGCACCTGCGGTCGCACCAAGCACGAGCAATATCGAGGTGAGCGAGATCTTCAAGCGGAATGCGGGGCTGCACGCCCTGCCTGTGATTCAAGGTGGCCATCCCGTCGGTCTGATCAATCGCCGTGTCTTTATGGAGCGCATCGCGCAGCCCTTTGCGCGCGAGATTTTTGGTACCAAACCATGCACCGAGTTCATGCATGAGAATCCGGTGGTGTGCGAGGCCGAGACCCCCGTGTCCGCGCTGCTCGATGTGTTGCGCGGCGAAGATCAACGCTATCTGTCCGATGGATTCGTTATCACGCGCGACGGTGACTATGCCGGTATCGGTACAGGTGAGTCGCTGGTTCGGCGCGTCTCAGAAATCCGCATTGAGGCAGCGCGCTACGCGAATCCACTGACCTTTCTTCCCGGCAACATCCCGATCACGATGCATCTTGAGCGCTTGATCGATAGCCCGGTTAGCTTTGTTGTTTGCTATGCCGACCTGAATCACTTCAAGCCCTTCAACGACCAGTACGGTTACTTCCGCGGCGATGCGATGATCAAGCTGCTCGCCGACACGATGCGCGAAAGTGTCGATCCGCGCATCGACTTCCTGGGCCACGTGGGCGGCGATGATTTCGTTGCCGTGTTCCAAAGTGAGGATTGGCGCGAGCGGTGCAGAACCATCGTGGAACGCTTTAACGCGCACGCACGGGGTCTGTTTGATCCCGATGATTTAGCGCGTGGCGGTATCGAGGCTGAAGACCGCAGTGGGCATATCGCGTTCTTCCCTGTCACCAGTTTGTCCATCGGTGCGGTACTGGTGTCGCCGGGTTCGTGTGCCACGCCTGAAGCTGTGGCCTCTGCCGCAGCACAAGCGAAACGAAAGGCCAAACAGCATGCGCAAGCGTTCTTCGAGACGCCCCTAGGTCTGTAGGTGCTTGTCGTGACGCGGCAATCGCCACGACACCGCGCCAGCAAGAAGCACCAGCCCCGCTGAAACCCACAAACAGGCCACAAGGCCGTAGGCCTGAAACACGGCGCCGGAAAGCAAGGTGCCGAGCAGGCGGCCCAATGCGTTGGCCATGTAGTAGAAACCGACATCGAGCGAGACGCCGTCTTCGCTGGCATAGCTCACGATGAGAAAGCTGTGCACGGCGGAATTCACCGCGAACAGCAGGCCAAACAGCGCCAGCCCAAGCACCAACAGGCTGCTCGCGGGCCAGCCGTGGCTCAACGCCAAAGCAATACCAGCGGGACTAGCCGCCAACAGCAGCGCCCATGCCATGGCCGTTCGTCCGTCGGGCGCGCGGCCGTGGCGATTGCGCGTGATCCATGGCGCCAATGACTGCACGCCGCCGTAGCCGATGACCCACAGCGCGAGAAAGCTGCCTACCGCCGTGTTCGACCAATTCAGCGTGGTGACCAGATACACCGGCAGCGCCACCACAAACCACACATCGCGCGCGCCAAACAGCGCCATGCGTGCCGCAGAAAGCACATTGATGGCGCGGCTTTTTGAGAAAAGGTCGGTGAACTTCGGCTTGAAGCGGCTTTTACCCAAGTCTTTACGCAGTAAGGCCATGCTCACGATGCCTGCCAGTACCAGCGCGCCCGCCATGGCCAGCACCGCGTGCGTGAAACCCAGCAGGCCGAGTAGCGCGCCGCCCAAGAAGAAACCCACGCCCTTGAGCGCATTCTTCGAGCCGGTGAGTGCCGCCACCCAGCGATAAAGCTGGCCCTGTGCATCGGCGGGAATGAGCATCTTGATGCTGCTCTTCGCCGACATCTTGTTCAGGTCTTTGGCCACGCCCGAGAGCGCTTGCGCCGCCATCACCCAGGGCACAGTGAGTGCAGCTGCAGGAACCGCCAGCATGCACAAGGCAAGAATCTGCAGCGCGAGGCCCAAGCCCATGGTGCGATTCAAACCAATGCGCGCGCCCAACCAGCCACCGAACAGATTGGTCACCACGCCAAACAGTTCGTAGAACAAAAACAGCAGCGCAATGTCGAGTGCGCCAAAACCTAGGTGATGAAAATGCAGCACGACCAACATGCGCAGTGCGCCATCGGTCAGGGTGAAGGACCAATACGTGCCGGTGACGACGGCGTACTGGCGAAGGGCCTGGCGATCCATGCAGGAATCAGTCGGCCGCTTGGCCGACGAGTGCGATGAGTTCGGCACTGCGATTCGCATAGCCCCATTCATTGTCGTACCACGCATAGATCTTGACTTGCGTGCCGTTGATGACGCGCGTGCAATCTGCGTCGACGATGGCAGACCGCGGATCGCTGCGATAGTCGATCGACACCAAGGGGCGTTCTTCAAAACCGAGAATTCCGGCGAGTGCGCCATGTGTTGCCGCCTTCAGAAGCGCGTTCACTTCGCTCACGCTCGTTGCGCGTTCCACTTCGAAAACCATGTCGGTGAGTGAGGCATTGGTGAGCGGTACGCGTACCGCGATGCCATCCAAGCGGCCACGAAGTTCGGGGAAGATTTCGGCAATGGCGGTGGCAGAACCCGTTGAAGTCGGAATCAAGCTGCTGCCGCATGAACGCGCGCGCCGCAGATCCTTGTGCGGGGCATCCACGATGGTTTGGGTGTTGGTCAGGCTATGCAGCGTGGTCAAGCTGCCGTGGCGAATGCCCAAACTCTCGTGAATCACCTTCACCACGGGGGCCAAGCAATTGGTCGTGCACGATGCGGCACTCACGACGTGGTGCGCGGCAGGGTCGAAACGCGCATGATTCACGCCCATCACGATGTCGAGTGCGCCGGCTTCCTTGATGGGCGCGGCCACCACCACGCGGCGAACGCCTTGATCGAGATAGGGCTGCAGCAAGGCCTGTTTGCGGAACTTGCCCGAGGCTTCGTACACCACATGGCAGGCGCGCCAATCGGTGGTGGCGATGTCCTTGTTCCTCGAAACGGGGATGCGCTGATCACCGATCACCAAGTACTCGCCATCGGCGCGTGCTTCGTGTGCCCAGCGGCCATGCACTGAATCAAAATTCAGCAAATGCGCGAGCGTGGCGGCATCGCCCGCGGGGTCGTTGATTTGCACAACGCGAATTGCCGGATTCGCAAAGGCCGCGCGCAGCGTGAGTCGGCCCATGCGGCCGAATCCGTTGATGCCAAGGGCAATGCTCATGTGCTTCTCAAGGAATGGCTTGGGTCATATGACTGGCGCGCGTCAGTCTAGCGGCACAAGTGTTTCATTCAATCGGACATGCAGGCCGCCAATGCGGTCGACTCGCCTCTTGAGGCAGGCTTCCAGTACGTCCGGCGTCGCCCAAAGATGAAGCCCCCTGCGCGCCCGCGACACCGCGGTGTAGAGCAGTTCACGCGACAACATGCGGTGCTCCGCATCGGGCGGAAGCAACACAGCGACCTCGTCGTACTCCGAGCCCTGGCTCTTGTGCACCGTGAGCGCAAAGGCCAAATCGAAGGCCGGGAGGGCTGCCACGTTCATGCAGCGAACTGCGGTGCCCGCACCTTGGCTGCTCTCAAACCACACCCGCAGGTGCCCGTCGGCATCGGCCAAGCACACGCCCACATCGCCGTTGAACAAGCCGCTGTCGGGGTCGTTGCGGGTAATCAGCACGCGGCGACCGGGATACCACTCGCCCTGAGCAGCCGAACCCGCGCCAGAGCGAAGCATGCGATCGAGCATTGCATTGCATTGCTGAGTGCCGAACGTGCCTTCGCGCACGGCGCAAAGCAACTGGCGAACACGGATAGCTCGCAATGCAGCTGATGCTTGCGCTTGCGCCGCTTCGGGATCTTCCGGGAGCGCAGAGAAATCGGTGGGATTCGAGAGCGATTTGGACCACGCCGAGAGCGCTGCTTGAACCTGCTGGGCTGTGGTCAGTGCTCGCGTGCTGCAGTGCGCCCCCGCGGCAAGCATGGCTGAATGAAGTGCGTCAGCGTTGCCCACTTGAACAGCGGCATTGATGGCCGACAGCTCCGCTTCCGCACGAAAGCTGTGCCACAAGCGTACGAGCGCAGACGCGCGGCGTGACTCGAGCGCGGCCACAACGTCTTGCAGCGCGCTGCCCGGCCCCACGGGGCTGAGTTGATCGGCGTCGCCGACCAGAATGATGGGCGTGCTGAGCGGCGTGGCATCGAACAGCGCGGCCAGCGTTTCCAAATCGAGCATCGAGGCTTCATCCACCACCACCAGATCGCCACGAATGGGTTCGCTGGCATTGCTCGAAAAACCTTGCGTGGACGGCGAATAGCCCAGCAGTCGATGCACGGTGCTCGCTTCCGGAACGGACATCGCATCGAGCGCAGCGTGCCAAGGGTCACCAGACGCCAATCGGCCGACGAGAGCGCTGCGCCCTTCGAGCAAGGCATCCACCAAACGCTGCGCGGCCTTGCCGGTCGGCGCGGCCACGCGAATGTCGAGGGCACGACCCACAGCAGCGCTATGCGCCAAAAGCATGCGCAGCACCGTCGTGGTCTTGCCTGTGCCCGGGCCACCGGTGAGCACGAACAATCGATGCTGCGCACAGCGTGCGACCGCGGCACGCTGCGGCGCGGTGGCCTCGGACTCGGCGGCGCCAAACAACGCATCCAGCCGCTCTGAGCCGACGACCGATGCCTCGTCATGTGTGTTGCCCGAACGCTCTGCGACGGCCCTTGCCGCCGCGCACTCGGCCTGCCAGTAGCGGCGGAAGTAAAAGCGCTCTTCGCCATCCACGATGAACGGCGCATCGCCTTTGCCGGCGTCGACCCACGGCGTTGCAGGCATGAACGACTCAAACAGCGGCGCGCCAAAACGTGCGCCGAACTCACCCAAGGCCAGCGCGGTGTGACCTTCGCCATGCGCGTTGCTGGCCGCCGCCGCGAGGCGCGCCAACCACTCAGGGCCCTGATGACTCAGCACCCAGCGGTACATCAGGCGATCAAGATCGCTCCATTGCTCAGGAAGCTTGGCGGTCAGCGGCTGGAACAGGGACTGCGCGCTCATTCGGAATCCCCGGCAAAAAGACGGTCGGCAGCTTCGACCAGCGTGGGCGGAAAGCGGTGCGACCAGAGGCCCAGCCCGGGCGCAAGGCCAGCTGCACGAAGGAAGATGTAGATCGCTGGACCCAGATGCGTCGCGGCTTCGTAACTCGCGCCGATGCGATCACGCAGATAGCGGTGAGTGGCGACGGTGTAAAGGAAGGCCTGAAATCGGTAGTGATGCGTATCCATCGCCGCATCCAGTGCCTCGGGCCGGTATGCCTGCGCATTTACGAGCGCATTGGTCTTGTAGTCGAGGACATGAACGCGGCCGTCGTGCTCAAACACCAGATCGATGGCGCCGGTCATCATTCCATTCAGAACGCTAATGGGGCTCTCGGGAACCAAGTGCGGATCGCCATGGTCCGCGCAGGCGGCCCGCAACGCCGACAGAGAAAGCGCATTGACGCGGAAGCAGAAACTCAACTCCGCGCGCTGTGCATGCGCCGGTAGGCTGGCCAGGGTGCAGGGCGTGTCGGAGCCCGTGGGTAAGGGCGTGTGCAGGCTGCGATCCAGCATGTCCGCGACGGCATAAACCACGCGCGCAAGACTGGCCTTGTCGTTGATACGCACCGCGTTCTCTTCAAGTGCCCGTTGGACCAGCGGGCGCTGCTCGCTGAAGCTGAGTCGTGCATCGCGACGCTCCAAGAGATCATGCATGGCTTGGCCAAAGCCCGTTCCCTTCACCATGGCCAACACATCGAGTTGCTCGTCGATCCATCGGATCGTCGCGTCACTGCCTTCGGTGATCGCATCCTCGTTCGCGCCTTCGATCAGCGCTTCGCTCGCGCTCGCCACCGTGCGTTCATCATCTGCGGCGTGCGGCTCGACATGCACGCGCTCGCTGCCGCCGCTGAGCGTGGAAAAGCTGTAGCGGCCGGGCAAGAGAAAGCGCGTGGGCAGTGGGGCAGAAGCATCGGTGCTGATCTGCACCGAGGGCGCCTGCACGTAGCGCTTCGCAGGTGGCTCCGGCCAGCCGGTACGACACTCGATGCTGGCTGATGCGAAGTAATGATGCGAGCCTCGCTCCATCATGCTATCGAGGGCTGATCGATCCGGATCAATCTTCGCTCTCGTGCTTTTCCCTCGAGTCGCTGGTCGCTCCGTCGGTAGCGTGAACACGTGGCAGGCATGCACGGCGCGGGTGAGCGCCACATACAAGAGTCGAAAGCGCTCGTCCTGTTGGTCCTGCTTCAAAGCAGTGAGCGCGGAATTCTCAAACAGCGCGGCACGCTCGCCACAGGGATTGCTTGCGCCCAGCGCGCGCGTGATGCTGCGGTGTTCGTGCGCCCAAAGCGTGGGTAGCAGCACGATGGGAAACTCAAGCCCCTTGCTGGAATGCAAGGTCATCAAGCGAACGCGTTTGGCATCGCTCTCCAAGCGCAGGCTACGCTCGCTGCTGGCAAACGCGTTCTCGTCTTCCTGTTGCTCGCGCATCCATGCCAGCAGTGCGTCGGCGCTCAATCCCGCGCTGGTTTGCTCCTGCAGCAGCTCGCCCAAGTGGCGCAGGTCGGTCAGTGCGCGCTCTCCGTCTTTCAGCGCGCAAAGCGACGTTCGGCAATGCTCAATGATCGCCAGAACCGCTGCGAGAACGCCTTGTTGCTGCCACACGCGATGCCACGACAAGAACACGTCTCGCCATGCATCCAGCGCCGGGTCGCTCTCGACGTTCTTTAAGCGCGTCTTGCGTACGCCCAATGCACGCGTCAGCAGTGCGGCACGCAGAGCGCCCGCATCACTCGGGTGGTGCGCCGCATACAACAGCAGCAGAAGATCGCGCGACCATTCCGAGTTGAAGACCGTCTGCTTGGCCTGGCCCACGCAGGGCACGCCGCGCTTCATCAGGGCATTCCGCAATGAAGCGACCTCGGCGTTGGACACCAGCAGCACCGCAATGTCACCGGGCTCCAGTGCCTTGTCGCCAATGCTGAAGCGATCAGGCGCAAGCAACTGAACCACGAGGTCGGCACAGGCATCGATGGCCTTCGGGCGCATCACGCTGTTGGGCAATGCCTCCTTGTGTTGATGAAGTACCAAGGGCGCCGAGACCGCTTGCCCTTGATCGCGCAGGCCTTTCAGATCGGCGCGGCCGGCAGGCTGCACCGGCGTGTACGCGATGCGCTGCGAGACGCTGGAGAGCTGCGCGTTCTCTGCGCTGAAGAAGGCGTTGCAGGCCTGCACATAGGCAGTGGAGGAACGTTGATTCTCAGCCAGCGCGAGCGTGGCGTTGGCGTGCTCACTGGCTTTCAGATACGCGTGGATGTCGCCGCCGCGGAAGCTGTAGATCGCCTGCTTCGGGTCACCCACCATGGCCAACAGACCTTGTGGTGCGCCGTGCGCATCGCGGAACCATCGGTTGAGCAGCGCGTACTGCGCGCCGTCGGTGTCTTGAAACTCGTCCACCAGCGCAACCGGCCAACGCTTCAAGAGCGCTTCCGGCAGGCTCGAGCCCTCGAGCAACACGCGTTCGCGCACACGCTCGATCAGTAGATCAAAGCTGAGCTTTCCGAGTTCTTCGATGCAGGCATTCTGCGCAGCCCGCAACTTCGGCCACCAGTGCGCCCAAAACGCACGATTCGGATTGCTCGCGCGCTCGATGGCTTCCGAGAGAGGGCGCATCGCACGCTGAAAATCAGCATCGTCGAGAATCGCCACGGCTGGCGGCTTTAAGGCTTTGACGCCCTCGCTGCCTGCATAGAGCGGAGCGTCGATCTCGGGAAGCACGTGCCCACCCTCAAGAAACTCCCACATCGCAACCGCATTCTTGCGTACAACGGCTGTTACTCGATCGAAGTAGCCCTGGCCCGTCGCCAGTGCTTGAAGTTGTGCCCTCTGCGCTTGCGGCAGCATCGCGCGCAGTTCTTGATGCGAAAGCGGCGCCTCAACGATGGCGCCGGGTTGCAGCACCTCGCCCAGCGCCTTGGTTAGCCCTTCCCAAGTGCGGCAGCCCTCAGGCAAAGCGCGAGCATCTTCAGGCGGTGTGCCTGAGCCGATCTGCCGAAGCATGTCGCGCGCGAGGTGCTCTTTCAGTTCGCGGCCATCGTCCAAGGTCAAGGCCTGAAATCCCAGCCCGCTTTCCAGCGGGAACTCGCTCAGGATTCGATGGCACAGCCCATGAAGGGTGCTGATGGGCGCTCGGTCCATTTGCGCTAAGGCCGCCTGCAATCGGCGGTGATCCGCATTGCGTTGGGCATCGTTGGCTTGCCAGCGCGCCACAACCCACTGATGAACCGGATCGTGCGCGCTCACAACTGCACCCGATTGCGCCAGCTGCAATACTTCTTCCACGCGCGTGCGCAAGCGCTGGCTCAGTTCCTGCGCGGCCGCATCGGTGTAAGTGCACACCACCATCTGCTCGGGCGTGAGTGCTTCGCCTTGCACACCTTCGAGCAAAAGGCGCACATACAGCGCCGCCATCGTCCAGGTCTTTCCAGTGCCAGCGCTGGCTTCCACCAGCAAGCGTCCCTGGAGTGCAACAGTGCTCCACGAGAGTGCAGCGTTCATTCCTCACCCTCCAGCGCTTGTGCACTGTGCAACTCGAGGGGGAGTCTGCGGAGCAACTCGGCGGCGTCTTCGCGAAACTGATTCAGCGAGTCGCTGCCGGGTTGAAGGTCCCAATCGCGACCGAGAAGAAACGCATAGCCTGGCGCGTAGTCGCGCTCACCACTCTGGTGTGAGCCGCCAGCCCACGCCCGGATCAAGGCCTCGTCGTCCTCGTGCCCATCGCTCACCGCGGCCCAACTGGTGCTGGGCAGATAAAGGCGCTTGCCGGCGCGCACGTCGTCCATGAAGTCGAGCAGGGCCTTGAGCTGAACACGCAGACCATTAGCGTTTGCATCGTGCGCAGTTCCATGGCACTGCAAAAAATGCTCGTCCTGTGCATTGATGCCTTGGGCAAGCTTCGCGAGGCCTTTCTTTGCCACGAGTGCTACACGAATGGGCCGGTCAGTGCTCAAGCGCAACGCGGCCCAGCGCAAGAACCCGGAAACGCGAACACCGAAGTGCAATGACTTCTCGTCTCTATTCGGTGCCACATCCAATAACCACAGTGTGCCGTCGTGCGCCTCACGAACAGCGACTTGGCCGTGCAACTCGCAGCCACTGAGCGATACCTGCACAGAGACAAGCGTGGGCAGTGGCAAAGGCAGGGGCAACTCCTCAGGGCTCGCGCGCCCCACGGCCTTCAGCACAGCGTCGGCCTTGTCACACTCGCTGCGCCACAAGGCCCGCCCCAAGCCTGCAGGTGGAAGGCGGCCTTCCAGCACCCAAGACTCGGGCGCCTCGTCTTGTGCAGTGAACGTGCCACGCTCTAGGGCGTCGATGATCAGACTCTTGGCGATCGCATCGCGCGGGTCGCTTCTCGGCAGCAGCGGCTCGTGCTCGCCCAGCGAGTCATCGGTGAATGCATCAAGCCGCACGCCAAGATCTTGTTGCACCGTGCTGCGGGCAGGGTCGCGATAGAAGTGGCACACCGCCTCCAGATCGATGGGCTCACCGTTGCCCTTCGTCGAAAGAAGTGCGGCGTTCTCGGACGAATCGTCGGGGGCCTCCTCGCGGCGCTCCGAGTGTTCCGTCGAGCGCGCCAGTGCCGCAAGCAGCGCGGGCGGCTGCAAGCTGGCCTTGCGTTGCCACGGCCACAGCTCGTCTTTCTCCGGCACACAGCCTTCTGGCAACGCGAAGCGCATCAGTGCGCTGTGCAAGTCAGCC
This sequence comes from Lysobacteraceae bacterium, assembly GCA_027483045.1. Lineage (GTDB taxonomy): Bacteria > Pseudomonadota > Gammaproteobacteria > Xanthomonadales > Xanthomonadaceae > Silanimonas. The sequence continues at coordinate 2,623 of JAIXVL010000077.1, read as the reverse complement.
AGCGGTGCCGCGGGATTGCGTGGAAGCCCGTCGTGCGCACCCATCGCCACATGACTGAGATGCAAGCGCCAGCGCGCTGCCATCACCGTTTCCAGAAAAAGATAGCGGTCGTCGCTGGCCAAGTCGCGATCGCCGCGCAGGGGCTTACGTCGGCGCAAATCCAATCCCGAATCCAAAGCATGGCGCGGCAGGGCGCCCTCATCCAAACCGAGGACAGCCACCATGCAAAACGGAATGGCTCGCTGCGGCACCATGCCGCAAAAGGTGATGCCCCCGGCCAAAAACCGTTGGCGCTCGGGCACTTCGCTCAAGCGTGCCAATAGCGCGTCGCGCACCGCGGCCCAGGGCAGCGTGCCGCTCACCCCGGCGTCAGTCCATTCGGCCAGCAGATCAGCGACAAGACTTTTCAATGTCTCCAAAGCATCTCTGCTGTCTGTGTCGAGTGCTGGCGCATCGAACACGGCATCCAAACGGCGCTTCAATGCGATGGACCATGCTTCCGCTGTGCGTTCACTCGTTGCGAGAGCGGCCCATTCCTGCAACTCGAGCATCAGGGCGTGGGCGCGACCCAGCACCTGCGCTGCACCCGAATCGACGCCGCCGAGAGGCATCAAGCGCGTGCCATCGGGCAAATCGAACGGCGCGCTGTGGTTTTGGCCCAGCACGTGCCCGGCGAGCGCGCGGTCCAAACCCCAAGTGATCGTGTGTTCTTCGCTGGGTGGAGCGCCGAAACGCGCGCGGTCCGTGCCATCCAAGCCCCAGGCTACACGCGCCCGCTGCAAGCTGTGCCGCAATGCGTCGCGATCGCCCGCACCGATACCAAATCGTTGCGCGAGCGCGGGAACATCCAGCAGATCGAGAACGCTCTGCGCGCTCAAGCGTTGCGTAGGCAATGCAAGAAGCCGTTGTACTGCGTGGTACAGAGCGTGCGTGGCGCTTAAGGGCACATCGGCCAAGTGGTAGGGCCATCGACCATCGCGACGACCCGGCTCGCCGAACACCGCAGGAATCAGGGAGGCATAGCGCTCGATCTGCGGCGACATCACCACCACATCGGCGGGCTGCAGATTCGGATGATGCGCAAAGGCGTCGCACAGTGCGTCGTGCAGCACCTCCAGTTCACGCAGGGGGGTGGCGCAACCATGAATGCGCAAACTGGCATCGATGCGCTGTGCTTCGCCCGACGACGGCGCGCCCTCGCGCATCACGCGGGCGTCGTTGCGAACAAAACTACGCTGCAAGCGCTGGAGCAATGCGCTCGAATCTGTCTCTGGTTCGCGTTGAGTGCGTTCCTGTGCGCCCTGCTTCTCTTCCAGATCGAGATCGCCGCGCTCCAGCTCCAGAAGAAAGTGCTGCCCCAAGCGTCCCCATCCCGCGAGAAGCGGGTGATCGAGCGCAAGAAACTCACCCTCGCCGCGATCATCGCGATCCAGCGCGTCCTGCATGGCTTGTCGCCCGGTGGGCAGGCCCATCCAGTGCTCGCGGCTTGGATCGGCCACGTGGAACACCACCAAGCGATGCGCGGCCAATGCGCGCAGCACATCAAGCTCAAGCGGCGGCAGATGATTCAGGCCGAACACATGCAGCGGGCCGTCGTCGTGCGCCTGTGGCGGCAGCGTGCGTAGACGCTTCGCCAATTGCACCAAACGCTCACCCCGATGCCGCGTTCCACTGCGTTCTCGAAGCGCGTGCCACGTTTCCCGCAGCAGCGCATCGTCCTGCAACACGGCACGATTCGCGTCCCACTCGCGCAACCACGGCTCGCGATAGACCATGAGTGGGGTGAGCGCCGATGCCAAGGCCTCGGCCAAGGCGAAGGCTTCGCGGCCTGTGTGATCGTTTGCCAAAACCTGCGCGACGCGGGGGTCATTCAAACGGGGTAGAAGAGGCAGAATGCGCCAGCGCAGGACGTCGCGTTGCCAAGCGCGAATGCCCAGCAAGGGCTCGCCCAGCACCTGCTGCGAAAGCGTATCGAGCCAAGGGCTCGGCAGCACGATGTCGAGGTTGGCCACGATGCCCTTGGGGTTTCGTTCGGCCAAGGCGTGCTGCAGCCATTGGCGCATGCCGGGGTGGCCCACCAGAACGGTCTGCGGCGCCAACCAGTGGCCGGGCTTCAGGTGCTCGAGCAGCAAGCCCAAGGGCGTGAGCAGGGCTTCGAGTTGCTGCGCGCGATACAGCCACAGCCCGCGGTCGGCCGAAAGCGATTCGTGAGCAGGATTCATGGCGCGGCGGGCAATGGGTGCATAGCGACGATCCTGTCGCAGCGGCGTCTCAGGGCAAGAGACGCACCATACCGAAGCCAGCAGGCAAGCGGCGAGGTGTTTTTGCCTTAGCGCGCCAGAGTCAAGGCGAGATTGGCCTGTTGTGCGAGCAGACTGAACATGGTGAGCGCCTCGGCATCCAGCGCATCGCCCTGTTCTGCGCGATCGGCCCAAAGAACGCCGAGCGGTTTGCCGTCGATCACTAGGGGCGCCAACAACGCTTCTTCGCTGCCTAGGCGTTGCATCACCGCCTCCATACCCGGCTCGGTCCGCGTAATACGAAAGGCGCGCGCTTGAGCCAGTTGCTCCGGCCAACGCGGGCAAAGCGCCATGGCGAGTGGGAAGGCGGCACGCAGCGTGTC
>JAIXVL010000167.1 GCA_027483045.1 Lysobacteraceae bacterium | reverse complement strand
GCTGGAAGACATCGCCATCCTGACCGGCGGCAAGGTCATCGCTGAAGAAGTGGGCCTGCAGCTCGACAAGGCGACCATCAAGGACCTCGGCCGCGCGAAGAAGGTGCAGATCTCGAAAGAGAACAGCACCATCATCGACGGCGCCGGCAATGCCGAAGGCATCCAGGCCCGCATCAAGCAGATCAAGGCGCAGATCGAAGAGACCTCTTCGGACTACGACCGCGAGAAGCTGCAAGAGCGCGTGGCCAAGCTGGCCGGCGGCGTGGCCGTGATCAAGGTCGGCGCATCGACCGAAATCGAAATGAAGGAAAAGAAGGCCCGCGTTGAAGATGCCCTGCACGCTACCCGCGCTGCTGTGGAAGAAGGCGTGGTTCCGGGCGGCGGCGTTGCATTGATCCGCGCTCTGTCGTCGATTGGCACCCTGAAGGGCATCAATGAAGACCAGAACCACGGCATCGTGATTGCTCTGCGCGCCATGGAAGCGCCGCTGCGCGAGATCGTGACCAACTGCGGCGAAGAGCCGTCGGTGGTGTTGAACAAGGTGAAGGAAGGCAAGGGTAGCTACGGCTACAACGCGGCGAACGGCGAGTACGGCGACATGATCGAGTTCGGCATTCTGGACCCGACCAAGGTGACCCGCACCGCGCTGCAGAACGCGGCGTCGATTGCTGGCCTGATGATCACGACCGAAGCGATGGTTGCTGAAGCCCCGAAGAAAGAATCGGCGGCTCCGGGCGGCGGCGGTGGTGGCATGGGCGGCATGGGCGATATGGATTTCTAATCCATCGCACTTCGCGGTACTGCATCAATCAAAGCCCGGCCTTGTGCCGGGCTTTGTTGTTTGGGGCACTTCGGTGCTCACCCAGCAATATGCACCAAAGAACTCGCAATGGACTTCATCTTGAGGCCAGTTCGTTCAGGCTTTGAAGCCTTCGCTGAACACGATTCGGCGCGATCTTGCGGACCCGGGAAACGTGCGTGTAAATCGAAAACGCAGTACCCCCCAAGCCCAAGGAGATGGTCACATGTCGATCCGCATTGCAGCCCTTTGCACCCTGCTTCTTTCGAGTGCCGCCTTTGCCGAGACCACCGATATCCGAGCGCTCGAGTCGCTCGCGGAGTCACGGGATATCACGCGCGTTTATGTGGCGCCGATCCAACTGCCGCGCGAAGGCGGATGGCAGGGCGAGAACACACGTCAACCCACTGATGGTGAGTTGGCGAGCATGCATCGCGCGCTCAAGGCCGGCATCGGCAAGAACCTCGATGTAGTCGCGAGTCCGTCCGCCGACGCGATCACGCTGCGTCCCAGCCTGATCGCTGCCGAAGATACCGGCCCGGGTATCGCGCAGCCCAAGGAGCGCCAAATCGCGGTCAAGTTTGCGATCGAGCACGATGGCGTGGTGATCGGTGAATTCGTCGACCAGAAATCCGCCGAACCGGTAGTTCGCGCAGAGCGCCAGACGCACACCCGCATTGCTCAACGCATCTCTCCCAGCAGCGCCACCGGCGGCAGCGCCGGACCTTTGGCGAGCGAAGCCCGTGCGATGGCCGCATCGACCCGCGCCGAGGAGATCCGCCCGCGCTACGCCTTCGCACCTGCGGCCTTCCGTTCGTGGGGCGAGCAAGTTGGTGCAGCGTTGGCACGCTGATCCATCGCACTTCGCGGCACTGCATCAATCAAAGCCCGGCCGTGTGCCGGGCTTTGATTTTTGAGCGCCGTCCGATTCCATGCCCAAGCCGGCGCTTGAATGACCGGTCGCTAGTCGGCAGGCTGGCCAAGAATCTTCCCGCCTGAAGAGCGCGCTGCATGGCTACCCCCTCCACCGGCCGCTCTTGGCTTGCGTCGATTTCCGCCGGCCTCGGCGTCCTCTCATTGCTCGGCGTGCTCTGCTTCCATTTCCCCGAGCTCCTGACAAGCCGCGACTTCCGGGCGGTCTACAGCGAAACCTTCGCCCGACATCTTTTGCTGGTCGGTATCGTCGCGGCGTTTGTCATTGGAACCGCGGTGATCATGCGTGGGCGCGGTCGGCGCGTGGCGCTCGTCGGTGTCTGCAGTGCGGCGTTGGCGGTGTTGCTGGGCGGGGCATCCGTGCAGTTCGACGAGATCCCGCAAACGCCGTACTCGCTCGGCCTCGATTGGTTCGTGATCTCGCTGTTCTTCTCGACGATTGTGTTCGTGCCGATCGAGCGCCTGCTGGCAGTGCGGCCGATGTCGCCGCTGCGGCCCGGATGGCGCACTGACCTCACGTACTACTTCATCAGCCACGTCGCTGTGCAATTCGTGCTGATCGCCGCGACAGCCTCGACAGCCGCCATGGATTCGCTGGTCGCGAACGAAGGGCTGAAGTCGGCTGTCCAGTCACTGCCGCTTTGGCTGCAGTTCCTGCTGGCCCTGCTTCTCGCTGATCTCGCGCAGGCGCTGCTGCATCGCGCTTACCACCGCGTTCCGTTCCTGTGGCGCTTCCATGCCGTGCACCATTCGAGCCGGCAGATGGATTGGCTGGCCGGCTCGCGCATGCACTTGCTTGAAGTGCTGCTGACGCGAACGGCGGTGTTGATGCCACTGGTGCTGGTCGGCTTCTCGGTCGAGGCGCTGAATGCGTATGTCGTCGTGGTGGGCTTGCAGGCGGTGCTCGCTCACGCCAACCTCCGCATCGATTTCGGCTGGCTGGAATACGTCTTAGTGACGCCGCGCTACCACCACTGGCATCACGTGCGTGATCCGGCGTGGGTGGACCGCAACTACGCGATTCACCTTCCCCTCGTGGACATGTTGATGGGGACTTTCAAGCGCGCTCCGCCGGGCGAGTGGCCGCCGGAGTACGGAGTGCTGAAGCTGGAAACGGTGCCCCGTGGGGTTCTCGCGCAGACCCTGATGCCCCTTGGCCCGCTGCGTGCGCACGCCGACTACGTGGGCAGGCCGGAGGGCGGCGATGCGCCGACTCCGGGCGCTTGAGGCTCCGGCCGTTGACGAACGCATCGAAGGGAAGTCCTAGGCCCGACATAAACGCGTGGCGCTCTGCCCGGCGGTTGCCTTCAACGTGAGAAGAAACTCAGCGCAAAGCATCCCTGCGACAGGGTATTGTTGATCGACGGTCCGAACTCAAGATGGTGCATGAGGGTTCCTAGCCGAAGTGGGTGTGGCACCAACTCAAGAGATCCCGACGACGGAGGCGACGATGCTGGGCGTGGTGTTCACCGAATTCATGGAGATGGTTGAGGCGCGTTTCTCGCCCGACGTTCTTGATCGCATCATCGAGCGGGCAGCGCCTGAGAACGGCGGCGCCTACACCGCAGTGGGGTACTACCCGCACGAGGAAATCGTCGCGTTGGTTCTCGCGCTCTCGGAAGAGTCTGGCCTGCCTGCCGACGCTTTGGTTCGCGCCTTCGGTCAGCACCTTTTCGGTCGATTCACGCAGGGCTATGCGCCCATGATCGTCGGCCGGAAAGGCACGATCGATCTGTTGTGCCAGTTGGACGGCGATATCCATGTCGCAGTGCGCAAGCTCTATCCGGAGGCCCGCCTGCCTCGGTTCCACGTGATTTCCCGCGAAGGTGACCAACTGCAACTCGCATATGAGTCGCCGCGCGGCATGGAAGCGCTCGCGCAGGGCTTGATCGAAGGGTCTATCCGCCACTTCGACGAAGTGCTGCAGGTCGATTGGGCGCCGGGCACTTACGAGGGCCGGCCGGTCTCAGTGTTCCATGTACGTCCCGGTGCCTGAGCCTGGCGCCAGCAGCGACGAACTTCACGAGCGACGGCTCGCGCGCGAGCGCGCTGCGCGAAAGTCGGCCGAACGGCTGCTAGAGCAAAAGAGCCTCGCACTCTTCGAGGCATTGCGGGCTTCCGAGCTATCGCAGCGCCGGCTCGAGCTCGCGCTGTGGGCGAGCGGCGAGTCGATCTGGGAATGGGACGCCGACACCGATGAGGTGCGCATCACGCGCTATGTCGCGGTGGAGGCGGCACCGAAGGTGGATGAGGTATTGCTGATCGACGCGCTTGATCAGATCTTTCCGGACGACATCGAAGCCGTTGTGCTGGCCTGGCGGCTCCACGTGTCGGGGAGTACAGCCGAGTTTGATGTGCAGTTCCGCCGTAATGACGGCCAATCGTGGGTGCGAAGCCGGGGCAAGGTCAGCGAACGCGATGCGGCCGGGCTGGCTCGCCGGATGGTCGGGACGAGCAAGGACATCACCAGACAACGCCAGCAGGATGAATCTCTACGGCTTCTGGGACATGCGTTCGCTAACTCGCGCGACGCACTTGTGCTTTGCGATAGCGCGTGGCGCGTTCTCGAGTCGAATCAAGCTTTCCACACTTTATCGGCGCTGCCGCACGGTCTTTCAAGTCGCACCGATCTCGCTGCGCTGCTGCCCGCATTGCCCATGGCGTTGAATCGCGAACCGGCTGGCGCTGTGCACCTCTGGGTTCCCGACTGCCGACTGCATCGCCCGGGCCATGACGTGCCGGTGGACGTGTCGGCCACGCCTCTGCCCGGCACCGAGCAGCGAGGCGTCCAATGGATCGTCTCGATCAAGGATCTCCGTGAGTCGAAGCGCCTAGAGAGCCAGCTTGCCACCGCGTCGCGTTATGACGCACTCACCGGATTGCTGAATCGTGCGGCGACTCAGCACGCTCTGCGGGCGCAGATCGACGCCGCGGGGCAGCGGCCCCTGCCCATGCTGTGGGTCAACCTCGACGGTTTCAAAGTCATCAACGATGGCCTCGGCGCGACGGAGGCCGACGCGGTGTTCGCACGGTGCTCGTCGCGGGTGGCGGCCGTGCTTCCCGAGGGCTGGACCATCGGCCGCTGGGGCGGCGATGAGTTGCTGTTGTTCGGTCGTCCGGGCGAGGACGCTCAGAGCGGGCTCGCGGTTGGCCGAGCCGCGCTCGCCGCCATTGCTGCGCCGCACCTGCAGGGGGAAGCGGGCATTTCGATGACCGCAAGCATCGGCTTGGCGGTGCATCCCGAAGACGGCGAAACCACCGAGAGCCTCGTGCAGAACGCGGGCACTGCTCTCCGGCACGCCAAGAACTCGGGCCGTGCGCGTCTCGAGGCCTACCATCCGCAGCTCGATGACCACGGCCTACAGCGCCTGACGATGCTTAGCCTGCTCCGGAAAGCCTGCGAGGTCGATGCGTTTCGCTTTGTCGCGCAGCCGCGGGTTGATGCGCGACAGTGCGTGGTTGGCCACGAGGTCTTGGTGCGCTGGCATTCCGCTGAGCTAGGCCCGGTGAGCCCGGCTGTATTCATTCCGCTGGCCGAAGACAACGGCTTGATCGACCGAGTCGGCCGTTCCGCGATCCGCGCCGCCGCGCGTCTCGCCGCCCGTCTGGGCCATCTCGGTCGCCGTGAGCGGGTCAGCGTGAACCTCGCCGCGAAACAGCTGCAAGACCCGCTATTGGCCGATGTTCTGCTCTCGGAACTGTTCGCTGTCGGTGTTCGGCCCGCCGACCTAGAGCTCGAAGTCACGGAGACCGGTCTCGTGCAGGACATCGACGGAGCACGGCGGGTTCTGGAGTACCTCAGCAGCGAAGGCTTTACGTTGGCCTTGGACGATTTTGGGACGGGCTATTCGTCCTTGAGTTACTTGCAGACGCTTCCATTCCACAAGATCAAGCTTGACCGCACCTTCGTGCGTGACGTCTCGAAAGACCCGCGGGCGGCACGACTGGTTGAGGGTGTGGTCGATCTCTGCAAGGCGCTCGACTTGCACGTGGTAGCGGAAGGCGTCGAGACGATTGAGCAGTTTGAGCGACTCTGCACCCTTGGTGTTCCTGAATTTCAGGGCTTCCTCTTCCATCGCCCGATTGACTTCGACGCTATCGTCGACATCTCCCGAAACCTCTGAGCAGGATATTCCGCTGTTCCCTTCCTGCTTTGACCAGTGAAGAACCTTCAACTGGTTCTGAACCAGTTGAAGGCACGCACAGGCATACACGTTCGCCCCTTAGCGCACCACGTGCCACTGCGTTTGTCGGCCCGCGAGGAAGATCACCCGCTCGCCGTCGAACAGCGCGCCTTGCTCCAACTTGATCCGCACCCACTGGTCGCCCCACTCGGGCACGGCTTGCGCGATGTTGCCTTCGATGGCGTACACGGTGTTCGCGTGCAGCGGCCATTCGCCGGTATCCGTGTTCAAGCCCGGGTTGTCCCACATGCCGATGGTCGGACCCGGGGCGTGCCCGAAGAAGCCCAGCGGATGCGTGTAGGTGTTGCTGATGATCTCGGCCTTCGACGCAGCGTCGCGGGTGCGCTGCAGGATGTCGTTGCCCGTGCGGCCAGCGACGAATTGCGTCGTCAGTAGATCCTGCCAACGGTTGCCGGTGGCTAGCGCGCGCTTCAGCCCTTCCGGCACATCGACCTCTCCCGCCTTCGGCACATAGGCCATCTCCTGCGTGTCGGTGCAGAGCTTCAAGTAGCAAATGCCGACGTCGGTGTGCAGCACATCGCCGGGGCGGATCACGCCGCTCTCACCGCAGAAGGGATTCTTCGCATCACAGGCCAAACCGGGCCGCTGCAGATTGACGTCGGGCATGAACCAGATCGGCAGGCCGAGTGATTCAAACCGCTCGCGGATGTACCAGCGCACGTCGTCGGTGGTGGTGACGCCGGGCGTGATCACGCGCGTGCTAAACGCCTCGGCGATGACGCCTCGGGCGATGCCCATGATGTGCGGGTAAACATCAAGCTCGCCGGGCGAGCGCGTTTCCAGCCAGCGGATGACGAGATTCTCGGCCGGCACCAATCGCTCTTCGAAACCTTCCGGCAGCACTTCGCGCAGGCGCTTGTCGAGCCCGGCCGTGAGGCCATCGGCCACCGGCCAATGGCGCGAGACGTTGATGCCGATGCGCTTCGGGTTCTTCGCCGCAATCAATTCGCCGAGTGCTTTCCACTGCGCGTCGAGGTCGCCGCCCGACCACGCCGATTCATAGGGCGCGCCGAGCGGGTAGCGGTTCAAGGCGAGCCGCTCGACCGTGCCGTCGGGCTTGCGGTGGAACACCAGCATCGTTGTGCGCCGAGCCGCGAAGCTGGGCTGCGGCACGAGGGTGAAATACACCGGGTCTTCGGCGTACTCGCGGTTGAGCACCAGCCACATATCGAGTTCGGCCTCGGCCATCAGCTTCGGCAGCAAGGTCTCGATGCGCTCGGTGAGCATCCGGTTCTCAGGCGCGATGCGGTCGCGCGGTGCCAATACCGCGAAGTCGTCGGCTGACCCAATCACTCGACCCTGCGCGGGAGCCGCCGTCGCCGATGGCGCGGCGGTGGAAAGCGCAGGCCCGAAGGCCAGTAGGGTGGCGGCGAACAGGGCGGAGCGCATCGGTGTGGACATCGGCGGGTCTCGGACGTTGGGCCTCCGATGCTACCGCGGGTGCTCGTGACGACGGCTGCCCATCGGCGAGCACAGTGACGTGAATGCGAGGGCTTTTTACTGCGCGGGCGCACCGCCATACCATGCGTTACCACTCACGGCGCTCTTGGCCCACACCTAAGGACGAACCATGGCAATCAATCGACGGAACTTCCTCCTCGGCGCTGCGGGAACAGCGGGTGCGGTTGCATCGGCCGGTGCAGGCTGGTGGGTCTGGGGCCGATGGGAACTCGGACAGGCGGAAGCGCCCGTGCTGGCGTGGATGCGCGACCATCGCAATGCGTTCGACGCGGCACGGCCGGACAGCATCGCCTCAGGGGGGGCCCTACTTACAGCTTTGTCGGGGGCGAAGGTGATTGGCATCGGCGAGGCGACCCACGGCAGCCATGAGGACGTCGCGTGTAAAGGCGCCATCGTCCGCGCGTTGGTGCAGGCGGGCGCGATCGACACCTTGCTGCTAGAGGCCAATGGGCCGGGTGGCCGTGATCTCGACGCTTTCGTGGCCGGTGAAGCCGGCGATGCGGTCGAGCGGGTGCGGGCCGCGCCCATCTTCCGCGTCCTCAAAACACATGTGATGGCGGAAACCATCGAATGGTTGCGCGAGTGGAATCGCAGTGCTTCTCGCCGCGTGCATATCGTTGGCATCGACTGCCAGGCTACCGCTGCCGACGCAGCCTTCGCGCTGAACTGGCTGGAGGCGGCCGATGCGGCGGTCGCCGCTGATTACCGCGCGCGCCTTGCTGCCGTTGTTTCGGCAGAAGCGCAAGCGCTGCGTTTTCCTGCGCTGATTGCGTCGATCACGACCGCGCAGCTGCGTCGGGCCATGGTGGATCTCGAGTCGTTGCGAGTGCTGCTGAGTGCCGATGGTCCGCACGCCGCCCGCGACGGTCGCGCCGATGCGGAGCGGGCCGCACGTATCGCTTGGCAGGGGCTGCACGCGTTCGAAATGGAAGCGTCCGATGGCAAGCTCGAAGGCGACATTGGCGCTTACTACAGCCGCCGCGACGTCTCGATGGCCGAGAACATTCTGCAGGCCGTGGAAGGCGGCGGCGTTTACTGGGCGCACAACAGCCATGTGGCCGCCGCACCACTCGGATATTCTGCGGAAACGTTTACGCCCACCGGCCACCACCTGCGGCAGGCTTTGGGCGCCGCGTACAAAGCAGTATTGTTTGAGTATTCCAGCGCGCGCTTCACTGCCGTGTCGGCTAGCCCGATCGGTGGCGGTGAAAAGGCCACCGACCCCACTGCGACCATCGACTGGAGCTACCGCGGCGGTCGCTTAGCGGGTCTCTTCCATGCGTTAGGTGGGGGCGACGCTTGGGTGGATCTTGCGGCCCTACCCAACACGCCGGAAATCACCACGTGGGCTGCGCGCGACTATCCGATGCGGACAGCAGGGTGGAACGCTGTTCCATGGGTGGATCTGCAGGCCACCAACTCAGTGAAGCCAGTCGCCGCCATCGATGTCTTGGTCCATATCGAAGCGCTCACTCCGGCACGCGCGCTGGGGTGAGTGCCTGATGTGCGGTCAACGCAGCTCATTCTCTTGGGTGGTCAGTCCATGGGCTGCGGACCGTCGCGCTGTTTGAGCTAGTCATAGCTGCTGGTGGCCTGCATCGCTCGCGGAATGTGCGGATGGCTGAAGCTCCGAAGAAAGCAGGCTTGGCTCCGGCATCCCCCTCACAGCCCCAAGTGCTCCAGTGCTGCGGAAACGCGTTCCCGCATATCGTGTTTCGCCATCGGGAACGCGCGAAAGAAATCGGCTCTGCCGAGTGCAGGATTGCGTTCTCGCGCGTTTGAGGCCCATGCGGTTGCCAGTACGGGATTGCCGTCGATGGCATGCGCTGCAGCAGCAATCATCGCGATAAGCACGTGCGCGCCTGGCGCTCGCGCCGCACGCTCGGCCCATTCGGCAGCGAGCGAATGCTCGCCCAGTGCCATGTGCGTGAATGCACGGGTGCCGAGCATCGCGTAGTACATCGGGTCGAGC
>JAIXVL010000236.1 GCA_027483045.1 Lysobacteraceae bacterium | reverse complement strand
CAAACGGCATTGACCTCCGCACTCACTCAGATCATGGCCTTCGGCTTGGTCTTCCGGTCCTTCGCATTCTTCAATTATCGGGTGCTGCACGCCGCCGTTCGGCCTTGGCTGCAGGTTGCGATTGGTCTTGCCGGTGTCGCGACCCACCTATTGCTGTGCCATTTCTGGGGCGCCGCGCATGGGCCGCAGGGCGTTGCTGCTGCAGCCAGTGTGTCCATGCTGCAGTCGGCATTGTTGTCTCTCTTTGCGGCGAGCCACCTTTTAAAGCTGCGTTGGCACGCGCTATTCGCCAAAGACCTCGGCAAGCTGTTGTTGATCGCGGCCGCCATGCTCGCTGTTGGGTGGTTGCTGCGGCCTTGGGTTTGGCCTCCGGCCGAAACATCGAGAATGTGGGCTGCATTGGCCGCCATGGGCATGGCAGCCATTACCGCTGGAGTCGGTTTTCTTTGCGCGTGGCTCATTAATCAGCCCGATTTCGAGTGGATGCTTCGCGGGATTTCCAGAAATTTAATTCGCCGCACTGCATCATGAGTTTAGGCGCCCCCCCTGTTCTGGAGTAGTTGCTGATGTTTGCTTTGTGTCGCCCCCTGGTTTTCGTATGCGCACTGATGCTTTTGAGTTCCAGCGCACAGGCGCAAATGCTGGCTGCACCGGCACCTCCGGCGGGGCCCTGCCTCAACTTCTACAGCGCAACATTCAGCCCTGTAATGGGTAAGGTGACAGCACCTGACACGCCCAGCCCGCGACCGCAGAAGGGCGTGGCGCTCGCCGACCCTTACTTCGGGACCTGCGTCGTTCGGGCTACCGACCACGCCAACGAGCCACCAAGCGGCTTTGCGCGAAACGATTACTCGCGCCGCCAAGCCTTCAATGCCGACAACACGCGTTTCATCGTGTACTCGCTCAATGGGTTTTGGCATTTGTATGACGCGGTGACCTTCCAGCACCTCCGTGTGTTGAGTGGTCCAGCAGCTGACGCTGAGCCGCAGTGGCACCCCACCGATCCACGCAAGCTCTACTACGTGCCCACCAATGGCGGCACACAGCTCCTGCTTCTCGATGTGGAAACCAATCAGACCACCACGGCAGCCAACTTTGCCGGCAAGTTGCCTTGGGCCAATGTGGGGCATGTTTGGACGAAATCCGAGGGCAGCCCTTCTGCCGATGCGCGCTATTGGTGCCTCCAAGCCGAAACCGCGAACTACGGCATTCTGGGCGTGTTCGTTTATGACTTGCAGACACAAACGGTGCTGGGCACCCGAAGCATGAGCTTGCGGCCAGACCACGTGAGCATGTCGGCCAGTGGTCGTTGGTGCGTGGTCAGCAATTTGGACGGGCAGGGCGGCACGGTGGCATGGAACCGCACCTTCACCACATCACTGCAACTGCACGGGTCTTCGGAGCATTCCGATCTTACGCTCAGCACCACAGGCGAAGATCTGTTTGTTTTTGTCGACTACCAAAGCAACGAGGGCAACCTGATGATGGTCAACCTCGACACGGGCGCCCGCACTGCTCTGTTTCGCACCTACATCGATGGCACTGCCACCGCTTACCACGTGTCGGGCAAGGCGTTCTCACAACCCGGTTGGGTGTTGCTCTCGACTTATGCACGCACTGGTCAGGAAGTTTGGCTGCATGAGCGAATCATGGCGGTGCAGCTCAGTGCCAATCCTCGCATCATCCAGTTGGCACATCATCACAGCCGCACCAATGGCTATTGGACTGAGCCCCATGCATCGGTCAGTCGCGATTTCAGCCGTGTGTTGTTCACTTCCAACTGGGGAAGCGAGAGCGCCGAGGATGTGGACGCTTACATGATCCAATTGCCCGCTGATCTGATCCAGCGGGCTACTACCTTGTCCTGCCCGGCGCCCTAGGGCTTACTCGATGCGCGAAGCAGCTTCGCGCGCATCTAGCCATTCCATCGCATCGCGCGGCTTGGTTTTTGCGGCTTTCTCGAAGCAGCTTGCCGCCTCGTCTTCGCCTTTCGATCCTTTGAGCAGCAGGGCGACATTGCCTTTCTCAAGAAGCGTCACCGGCGATTTTCCGAAGAGCTTGATTGCCTCGGCGATCTGCTTGTCGGCCTCCGCCGCCTTTGCGCCGTAGGTGAGCCCAGCGATCATGCTGCCCACTTTGCTCACGATCTCGGCGTGGTAAACCGCCAAGGCCAAGCGGGCTTCGGCATGTTCGGGATCGAGCGCGAGCGTCTTGTCCAAACTCTCGCGCACTTTGCCGGCCATGCCGTCTTTCAGCGCCTTCACGATGCTGATGCCCTGGCTGTAGCGCCCTAAGCCGAATGCGCGGCGGTAGTGGCTGTTCGGTTCTTTGGGCAGCGCATCGACAGCCTCGTCGGCCAGTGCCACCACGGTCTGGAAGCGCGACAGTGCCTCAGCCTCATCCTCGACCAAATAGGCCGCATGGATGCCCAAGGATTTTGTGGCGACGCTGGCACCCGCTACCCCGAGCGCCTTGCCCGCCTCGAAGCCCGCCTCGAAGCGGCCCTCGTGGAAAGCGCGCCAAGCCTCTTGCAGCGCGTCGGACAGGGCGCCGGCGTCCAGACCCTTGGGGGCGCCCTTACCAAGCGCCTTGATGAGTGCGGCGGCCCGCTTGTCATCAGGGAACGGCTCGCCATCGCCGGCGTGCAGGTCCTTCCATGATTTCTTCAAGGCGTCGCCGGAAAAGTCGAAGCGCGGCGCGGACGATGGAAGTGCCGCCCATCCAGATCTCTTTCGTGTGGCCATCTCGATCTCCCGTGAGGTGTGATGCGCAGACTGCGGCGAGATTTCGTTTGCGTCTAGTGTGAAAGCTCTGCCAAGTGAAAACAGACTGCACGCGCCGCCAATCCCGGCGTCTGCTTCAAAGGTGGAACCCATGGCTCGTACCCCCTCCCGCACCCGCAAGGCCGCGCCGACCCGCGCCCGCGCGATTGCTGCCGAAGTGAATCCCCGTACTTTGTTCTTGGCCAGTCTTGGCGCGATTGTGCGCGGCCAGCGCGAAGCCGAGCGCCTCGCCGCCGAAGTCGTGGCTGTGCCCGTGCGCCTGCGCGCTGGTGCCGATGCCGCGGTTGCCGCTGCACGTGCCGAAACCAATACCTTCGTGCGCAATGCCAGCAAGCGTGTTGCCCCCTTGCGTCGCGAAGCCGAGCGCTTGGGCGCACAGGCGCAGGACCTTCGCAACAACGTCGTGAACTTGGCGGCCACGCGCCTTAACCCGCTTCTGGGTCGCGCAGGCCTGCCGGTGATCACTCCGGTGAAGAAGGCTGCAGCCAAGAAGGCCACTGCGCGCCGCGCGGTGAAGCGCCCGGCCGTGAAGGCGGCGCGTCGCAAAGCCTAAGGTTCGGCTAGCGGCTCTCACAATGCTGGATACGCAAGGCCCCGCAATCGCGGGGCCTTGTTTTTGCGGGGAAGTACAGGCGTTCCTTAATCCAAGTAGGCCTTGCTCAGTGTATTCAGGTGCACCCGCTCTGCATCTCGCAGGAATGGGGAAATCAACATCATCACCTGCACGATGCCCAGTCGAATCGACTTCGCTTCATCCTGATCGCCGCGCGCGGACGCGTAGTTCAACCAGAAGGTAGCGAGAACCAAGATATTTGTCGCCAGCCCGTCCATCTCATTGGGCGATGCACGAAGAATTCCCGCCTGCGCCAAACCGCGAATCACCGAGGTGGCGTTGTCGGTGGCACGCTTAAGGATGCGCGCAAAGCGCATGCGCAGACGACGATTGCGGCTCAGGATGTCGACCAGATCGCGGTAAAGAAAGCGGTAATCCCAAATGCATTCAAAGACGAGGTGCAGCTGCAGCCAGATGTCTTCGAGGTTGGGGAGCCGACCTTCCGGCACCGTCATGGCGACGCCGATGCGCTCTTCGTAGCGTCCGAAGAGCTGCTCGATAATGTCGTCCTTATTGCGGAAGTGGTAATACAAATTGCCCGGGCTGATCTCCAGCTCGTCAGCAATATGATTCGTCGTAACGTTGGGCTCGCCCTGGGCGTTGAACATGGTCAACGCGCAATCGAGGATCCGTTGGCGGGTCTGGGGGGCCATCCTGCGTTCGTCAGCCGGCCAGCTTCTTGACCAGATCCACGTACTTCTTCATCGCCTCGTCCTGTTTCGTGCCTTTGAGCTTTTCCCAAGCCTCGTACTTGGCATTGCCCACGAAATCGAAGAAGCCGGGCTTATCCCCGGTCACATCCCCTTCGGAACCCTGCTTGTAGAGCGCATAGAGCTTGAGCAGCGTGTCGTTATCGGGGCGCTCGGCCAGCGCCATGATGGATTCCTTGGCCTTTTCGAACTGGGTTTTGAGGTCGGACATAGCGGGCGACTCGAGCGTGGAGAGCGAACGCTGAAATAACACGCCCCCCCAGCCCGGTCAACGCGCAGGCGCCGTTTGTCAGGGCCGCCGTGCTCTGGCACCGTAGGGCGGGGTCCTGCGGGGCCGTGGGGCAGCCATTCAACGTCGTTCGGGAGAGGGTGACATGACGTATTTCGTGACCGGGGGAACCGGCTTCATCGGCCGCTTTCTGGTCAGCAAGTTGCTGAAGCGCAAAGGGCAGGTCTATGTGCTGGTGCGCAAAGGCTCGCAGAAGAAGTTCGACGAAACCGCAGCACGCATGGGCTGGGATGCGCGCCGTGTTGTGCCGGTTGTCGGGGACCTCTCGAAAAGCAAGCTAGGTTTGACCGCCGCACAACTGAAAACGCTAACGGGGAAGGTCAAGCACGTCTTCCACCTTGCCGCGATTTATGACCTAACTGCAGACGCCGAGTCGCAGCGTGTGGCCAATGTCGAGGGCACCAAGCACGCGATGGAACTGGCCGCGGCGCTGAAGGCCGTTTGCTTCCACCACACTAGTTCAATTGCTGCCGCAGGCCTCTACAAAGGCGTGTTCCGCGAAGACATGTTCGACGAGGCCGAGGGCCTGTCGGACCCGTACTTCCGCACCAAACACGATTCCGAAGGCTTGGTGCGCAAGTCCTGCCCGGTGCCGTACCGCATCTATCGCCCGGGCGTGGTGATTGGACATAGCCAGACGGGTGAGATCGACAAGATCGATGGCCCGTACTACCTCTTCACGCTCATCAAGAAGATCCGCCAGACCTTGCCGCAGTGGATGCCCACGCTCGGCATCGAGGGCGGCAAGATCAATCTGGTGCCGGTGGATTTCGTCGTGGATGCGATGGACCACATCGCCCACAAGCGCGGTCTGGATGGCAAGTGCTTCCACCTGGTCGACCCCGATCCGCAGCGCATTGGCGAAGTGATGAACACCTTCGCACGCGCCGCCCATGCGCCGGAAATGAGCATGCGTATCGATGCTCGGATGTTCGCCGTGGTGCCCGGGTACATCCGCAGCGCGGTGTCCAATCTGCCTCCGGTGCAGCGTTTCACCAAGATGGTGCTGAAGGACCTGCGTATTCCAAAGGAAGCGCTGGGCTACATCACCTATCCCACGCGCTTTGATACCCGCGAAGTGGAGCGCGCCCTCAAGGGCAGTGGCATCTCGGTGCCTGCACTTGATGAATACGCTTGGCGCCTCTGGGACTACTGGGAACGTCACCTCGACCCGGATTTGTTTGTTGACCGCTCCTTGCGCGGCAAGGTCGAAAACAAAGTAGTGTTGATCACCGGTGGTTCGTCGGGCATTGGCCTCGCAGCGGCCCACAAGATTGCCGATGCCGGAGCAAAGGTGGTCATCGTTGCGCGTGGCGAAGAAGAGCTCTTCAAAGCTCGGGACGAAATCATTGCGAAGGGCGGCAAGTGCTTTGCCTATACGGCCGACCTGACCGACCTTGCCAGCTGCGACCAGCTCATTGAGAAGGTGCTCAAGGACGTCGGAGCAGTCGATGTCCTGATCAACAACGCAGGACGCTCGATTCGCCGGTCGATTGAACTGAGTTTTGATCGGTTCCACGATTTCGAGCGCACGATGCAGCT
>JAIXVL010000275.1 GCA_027483045.1 Lysobacteraceae bacterium | reverse complement strand
TTCCACGCCGCGTGTTTCTCCCCTTCGTTTATGCACTTCTGATCGCCTCTCTCGGCGTCTTTTACGTGATGTTCGAGAACGAAGTCGATGGCCGGGGCGCTGCGTTCTTCATCTTCTTGGCCGTGGTCAATCTGTTTGCCGTCACGGTGTTTTGGAGCTTCATGTCCGACGTGTATTCGCCGTCGCAGTCCCGACTGTTCTACGGCTTCATCGGCGTGGGGGGGACGCTCGGTGCGCTTGCCGGCCCTTATCTGACGCGTGAACTCGTGGGTCCCTTAGGCGTAGCGAACATCATGCTGGTCAGCATGGGATTCCTGTCGGTTTGTTTGGCCTTTGTGCTGGCATTGGCGCCTTGGGCGCGCAAGCGCGAAGCCTTGCGCTCTGGCCCCAAGTTCGACGAGGCGATGGGCGGAGGGTTCCTCGAAGGCTTGCGTATCGTTGTTCGCGACCCCTTGATGCGCGCCATGGCCTTCCTCATGTTCTTTGGGGTGGGGATCGGCACGCTCCTCTACAACGAGCAGGCGGCAGTGGCTGGTCTGATCATCGACGATCGGGAGCGCACCGCGTTCTTCGCCAACATCGATCTTTGGATCAACGGGCTCACCCTGACCATCCAAATGTTGGTGACGCCGTTCCTGCTTGCGCGATTCGGTGTGGCGCCTCTGCTGTTGATTCCCGGCATCGCCATCACGCTCGGATTCGCGGTGCTTGCCGGAAATCCGCTCCCCATGCTGCTGATGGTCGTGCAGATCATGACGCGGGCCGGCGAGTTTTCGTTGGCTAAGCCCGCGCGCGAAACCATCTATACCCGCGTCGATGCGCAGACGCGCTACAAGGCCAAAGCCTTCATCGATACCGCGATTTATCGCGGTGGCGACTTCACCTTTGTCTGGGTGCACAAAGCCATTGCTGGCTTTGGCTCAGGCTTCGTATTTCTGTTCGGAACCGGCGTTGCGCTCAGCATGGTGGCCTCGGCCTGGGCGCTCGTGCGGGCGCAGCGGAAGCTGCCGTCGCGGTGAGGGTGCGTTGAGCCCTCACGACGTTGCTAAGGCACTCGTAAGAGGAGATCGGGCGCTGGGACGCGGCGGCTACTGGCGTTTGTGCTTCGGCGAAAGCCACATCGTGACCACCGCACGGAAGGTGGGCTCGCCGCCCGGGTCGTGCACTTCCACCTGAACAGGCAGCTCATAGCCCTGTTCGGCACTCACGATAGGCACCAGAGGTTGTGCAATGCCGGTTTGTGGACCCATGGCCCTCTTGAGATAACTCACGGTCATCCCTTTCGGAATCCAGCGCATGTCGCTGGGGATTGACGCATCGGTCATGACCCCGGCACACAGCTCCGCCAAGTTACACAGAGCAATCGCGTGCACGCTGCCGATGTGGTTTTGCATCGAGCGGCGATGCGGAATGCGGGCCTCACAACGGCCAGCTTCAAGTGCCGTAATCGTCGGGTGGATGCTGCCGAAGTAGGGTGCCTTGAAACACACGGCGCGGCTAAACAGCCAGCGTCCGAATGGCCATTGAAGAAAGCGCTGATAGGTGCGAAGCAGCGGACTGGTGTTGCTCATGAGTTCTGGTCTCCCATAAAGCGACGGCGAGCCTAAGCCCGCCGCCGAGATGACATGTGTTGGAAGCCTGCGTTAAGCGGCAAGGCTGCGGGTATCGCCCGATTTCGGGCCGCGGATCAGCGATGCCGCCACCAGATCCTCGTGGTCGAAATCATCCACGCTGATGGCGTCCCAGGTCAGGCGACGCAGCTCTTCCAGCTGTGCCTTTTCGTCGTTGGAGATCGCGCCCTTCTGCACCGCTTCGGCCAGCTGTCCGGCGTAGTCGAGTGCGACGATTTCGCCGCCCTTGACCGCCTTCATGAACTTGCGCTCCACCGGCTCGGCCAGAATCACCTTCGACAGCGCAGCATTCACGCGGCCCGCCGGGTTGTTCTCGCAGGGGGTCAGGAATACGCCCTGCACCAAACGATCGCGTGCATCCGAGGGCGACATCAGCAAGGCAGCAGCGCGGCGGCCCAAACGATCGCTCGGGGCCTGGGCGCGGCGGCCCAGCGGGAACACCAGCAGCCACAGCAACCAGCCCACCGGGCGGATCGGGTAGTTGCGCAGTGCACCGGACAGCGCGTTCTCAATCTTGAAGACGCTGTCGTGGAAGGCCCAAGCCAACAGCGGTTGCTCGGAAGCCGGGCGGCCTTCGTCTTCATAGCGCTTGAGCATCGCGCTGGCGATGTAGAGCTGACTCAGCACATCGCCCAAACGACCTGAGAGCTTTTCCTTGAACTTCAACTTGCCGCCGAGCGTCAGCATCGAGGTGTCGGCGACCAGCGCGAGGTTCGCGGAGTAGCGATTAAGGCGGCGGTAGAAACGCTTGGTGTAATCGTCGCCCGGTGCTTTGCCGAATGCGGCGAAGGTCAGGCCCATCCAAAAACTGCGCACCGCGTTGCTGATGGCGAAACCGATATGGCCGAACAGGTTCGTATCGAATTCACGCAAGCGCACCGCGGCATCGGGGTGCATCGCTGCCTGCATTTCCTTCAACACCCATGGGTGGCAGCGAATGGCACCCTGACCAAAGATCATCAGCGAGCGCGTCATGATGTTCGCGCCTTCCACCGTGATTGAGATGGGCGCGGCCTGCCAACCACGACCGAGATAGTTCGAGGGCCCAAGGATCACGCCTTTGCCGCCATGAATGTCCATGGCGTCTTTGCCCACTTCGCGCGCCATCTCGGTGGCGTGGTACTTCGCGATCGCTGAGGGCACCGCGGGCTTCTCGCCGCGATCTACCGCAGCTGCGGTGGCCTGCGAAAGCGCAGCCACGGCATAGGTGTTGCCAGCGATGCGCGCCAAAGCTTCTTCGACACCCTCAAAGCGGCCAATCGAAAGACCGAACTGTTTGCGAATGCGCGAATACGCACCGGTGGCTGCGGCAGCAAGTTTTGCAGCGCCGCTGGACGTGGAAGGCAACGTAATGGCGCGGCCCACCGACAAGCACTCGACCAGCATGCGCCAGCCTTGGCCAATGAAGTCTTCGCCGCCAATCAATTGCGACAGCGGCAGGAACATTTCCTTGCCGTGCAGCGGGCCGTTCATGAAGGTGCAGTTCAACGGGAAGTGGCGTCGGCCCACGTGCAGGCCCGGCGTTTCGCGCGGAATCAGCGCGAGCGTGATGCCGCGGTCGGCCTCGTCACTCAGCAGTTTGTTCGGGTCGTACAAGCGGAATGCCAAGCCGATAACGGTCGCGACCGGCGCCAGCGTGATGTAGCGCTTGTCGAAGGTGAGTTTGACGCCCAGCACTTTCGCGCCGTTCCACTCGCCTTCGCACACGATGCCGAAGTCGGGCAGCGAGGTTGCATCCGAACCAGCCGTGGGGCCAGTCAATGCGAAGCAAGGGATTTCGCGGCCATCGGCCAAGCGCGGCAGGTAATGCTTTTTCTGCTCTTCGGTGCCGTAGTGCAGCAGCAATTCGGCCGGGCCGAGCGAGTTGGGCACGCCTACCGTCGAGCTCAGCGTGGCCGAAATGGAAGCCAGCTTCTGGATGACTTTGTGGTGCGCGAGCGCCGAGAAACCCAGGCCGCCGTACTCCTTCGGAATGATCATTCCGAAGAACTTGTTCTTCTTCAGGTACTCCCACACGTGCGGCTCAAGATCAGCATGCACATGGGTGGTTTCCCAGTCATTGGTCATTGCACAGACTTCGTCCACCGGGCCATCGAGGAACGCTTGTTCCTCGGCAGTGAGCGTTGGTTTCGGCTGGGAAAGCAGTTGCTCCCACTTCGGTGCACCCGAGAACAATTCGCCTTCAAAGCCGACCGTGCCGGCTTCCAGCGCCGTGCGTTCGGTATCGGAGAGCGGCGGCAAGATCTTGGTGTAGAACTTGAGCAGCGGCGCAGTGATCAAGTTTTGCCGGATGGGCGTGATCAGCAGCGGCAGCGCCACCACGGCCAGAAGGCCGGCAGCAATCCATGTGGCGATGGGCGTGATGCCGCTCAAGCCCACGAGGACCAAGGCAGCGCCAGAAACAGCGGTAAACACCGCCAATGACCAGCGGTGATAACTGGCAACGGCCACGACAAGAAGCAAAACAACAAAAGGAAGCAGGGCGCTCATCGGTAGGCTCCGCGTTGGGTTCCAAGGGTGGATCCCGCGTGGGGGCGGGCAGTGATGAAGTCGATAACGGCGCGGGTGAAGGCATCGTTATCGTCGCCCGCCACCATGTGGGTGGCAGCGGGCAGCCGCACGTGTTGAGCATGCGGCACTAGATCGCGGAAGTGCGCAATGGTCTCGTCGGAGACGAGGTCACTGCGGCCACCGCTGATCAAGAGTACGGGGATGTCGATTTGTCGAGCAGCATCACTCAGTTCGCCTTGATGCCGCGCGCTGTCGGCCAAGTCTTCGAGCAGTCGGGGATCCCAATGCCAGCGCAGGCGGCCGTCATCGCCGCGCACCAACAACTGCGAAAGCTCCGCGCTCGATTTCTTTTCTTTCCGGTGCGGCAAGTACGCGGCGATTTCGCTCGCCGCATGTTCGAAGTCGTCGAAACCATCGGGATGCGCGCCCATGAACGCGAGGATGCGCTGCATTCCTGAGGTTTCCCACTTCGGCGTGACATCCACCAGCACCAAAGACCGAAAATCCGCGCCGCGCGCCTGAGCTGCCAAGCCAACCAGGCCGCCCATCGACGCACCAACAAAAACTGGTGCGCTGCGGAGCGTGGCTCGCACCGCCAGCGCGTCGTCGATGAACTGCTCAACGGTGTAGCGCGCGTCTGGCGGATTTCTGCTCGATTGGCCGTGTCCGCGGCTGTCCCAAGCGGCGCTGGAGATGCCTTGCGCGCCCAAGACCTGCATCGTGCGCGCCCAAGCCTGTCGCGTTTGGCCAAAGCCGTGCGAAAAGAGTGCATCGATGTCGGCACCCAGCTCGCCCGCGGCGCTGGCTGCGAGTCGTGCCCCACCAAACCCCGTCCATTCGAACGTGGCAAGCGAGGGCGCAGATTGGGGGGTGGATACGACCATACGGGCGAGTATGGGAAGCGCCTTGGGGGCTTGTCAATACGTGGCCGTATGGTGAAAGTGCCCAACACGCCTTATTGTTACCGCACCGAGAAACATTGCCCCGCCCATGCCCGCTGCCGCAAAAGCCGAACGACCTGCACGCCTGTCCGCCATTGATTGGGCGCATGCCGCCTTGGATGTCATTGCCGAGGAGGGAGTCGCAGCGGTGGCAGTTGAGCCGCTGGCACGCCGCTTGGGCGTGACAAAGGGCAGCTTCTACTGGCACTTCCCTTCGCGGGAAGCGCTTTTGGCCGCAGCGCTGGACCAATGGGAAGCGATGGAGCAGGAAACGGTGTTCGGCAAGCTCGAGGCCTTCCCCGAGCCGCGCGAGCGCCTTCGCAATCTGTTCCAGTTAGTGGCGCACGAGCTCAAGCCCCACCGCATCTATAGCGAATTGCTGAAGGCCTTGGACCACCCGGTGGTTCAGCCGGTGCTTTCCCGCGTGTCCCAGCGGCGCATGGATTACTTGGCGGCCAGCTTCCGGCAGGTCGGTATGCCCCGCCTAGAAGCCATCAATCGCGCTCGCCTCACCTACGCCGCCTACGTCGGGTTTCTGCAGCTCAGCCTGCAGTTGGGCCAGCCCCGCCTGCACCACGACGAGTTCGAGACCTACGTCACCCATGTGATGGGTGCCTTGATTCCCTAGGCCTAATCGCTGAGCACGGGCTCGGCCGCAAAGTTATAGAATACGTATGCATTGAGGTCGGTCTGCGGTCGCCGGTGCTTGCCCCGGCTGTGGTTCCCGACCTCCAACGGTTCTTACTTTTGGAGTTTCCCGATGACCAGCCGCCTGCCGGCCCTCAATGATTGGGTCGCGTCTGTCGCAGCCCTGACCACGCCCGACCGCATCCACTGGTGCGATGGCTCGGAGGCCGAGGACGCCGCGCTCAAGGCCGCGATGCTTGCCGACGGCACCCTGCACGCGCTCAACCCGGACACGCACCCGGGCTGCACGTTGCACCGCTCGCATCCCGGCGACGTGGCCCGCGTCGAGCACCTGACCTTCGTCTGCACCTCCGACAAGGACGACGCCGGCCCGAACAACCACTGGATGTCGCCGGCCGAAGGCCATGCGCACATGGATGCGTTGTTCGCGGGCTGCATGAAGGGCCGGACGCTCTACGTCATTCCCTATTGCATGGGCCCGATCGATTCGCCGCTGTCGCGCTGTGGCGTCGAGATCACCGACTCGCCCTACGTCGTGGCGAACATGCGGATCATGACGCGCATGGGCTCGGCGGCCTTGGCGCGCATCGAGCGCGAGGGCTCGTTCGTTCGCGGCCTGCACTCGACGGGTGAGCTCGACCCGGATCGCCGCTTCATCATGCATTTCCCGGAAGAATTGGCGATCAAGAGCTTCGGCTCGGGCTACGGCGGCAACGCGCTGCTCGGCAAGAAGTGCCATGCGCTGCGCATCGCCAGCTACCAGGCCCGC
This sequence comes from Lysobacteraceae bacterium, assembly GCA_027483045.1. Lineage (GTDB taxonomy): Bacteria > Pseudomonadota > Gammaproteobacteria > Xanthomonadales > Xanthomonadaceae > Silanimonas. Next base: position 105 of record JAIXVL010000275.1, on the reverse strand, counting down.
ACGGAAGGCTGGATGGCCGAGCACATGCTCATTCTCGGCGTCACCAACCCGCAGGGCCAGAAGGTCTACATCGCCGCCGCGCTGCCGTCGGCGTGCGGCAAGACG
>JAIXVL010000156.1 GCA_027483045.1 Lysobacteraceae bacterium | reverse complement strand
TCCATCAGCTTTCCGAAGATGGAGCCCAACAGGAACATGAAGAACCAATTGGTCACGAAGCCCGTGAACCCCGACATGTAGCTGCCGATCAGATTCGGCGCATCGGCCACGGCCAGCGGCGGCAGCAGGGCAATGCCCGAGGTCAGCGCCACCAGCGCAGCGCACAAGGGCGTGGCCACAAAAAGATTCCACCCACGCATGGTGAGGCCAATCAGCAAGGCGAGTGCGAGGCCTAGGCCGAGCATGCTCAGCATGGAGGTACTCCGAGAAAGTGAAGTGCAGAATGCCCATCGGTCTTTCTTCGGCGTGATTGGACGAAGGTACAGGTGCCCCGATCGCAGGGGCCGCCTAGTCTGGCCATCACGCGCCGGAGGGGCGCGCCTTCACCCTATGGGGAACCACCATGCTTCGTACCCGTTTGAGCTTTGCTATCCACGCCGCCCTGCTGACTGGCAGTTTGATGGCCCCCGCTGCGTTTGCGCAGAGCGCTGACGCAGCGCCACAGAGCGAGGCCAAGACCCTTGCCGAAGTGAAGGTGACGGCGCGCAAGCGCGAAGAAACTCTGCAAGAAGTTCCTGTGGCGGTCACGGCGTTCACTGCAGAAGCATTGGACCGACTGGGCACGCGCGATATCAGCGACCTCGATGCCCAAGTGCCGAATCTCACGATCTACGCGGCGCGTGGCTCCAGCTCCACGCTGACCACGTTCATTCGCGGCGTTGGTCAGGCGGATCCGCTCTGGGGCGTCGATCCGGGCGTCGGCCTGTATCTCGACGACGTTTACATCGCTCGCCCGCAGGGCGCGTTGCTGGATGTGTTCGATGTGGAGCGCATCGAAGTGCTGCGCGGCCCGCAGGGCACGCTGTATGGCAAGAACACCATCGGCGGCGCCATCAAGTACATCTCGCGCGGCTTGCCCACCGAGTTTGATGGCACTGCATCGATCACGGCCGGTAACTACGGCCAAATGGATCTGAAGGCCGCCGTGGGTGGCCCCATTGCAGGCAATGGCGCGCTGCGCGCCCGCTTGGCGGTGGCCAGCCTGAATCGCGATGGCTTCGGCACCAATCTGATCACTGGCGCCGATGTGAGCGACAAAGACGTGATGGCGATGCGCGGACAGCTCGGCGCGTTCGTCAACGACAACCTCGACATCCAGTTTGCGTTTGATCGCGTCGTCGATGAGAGCGGCGTTCGTGGCGCCCAAATGCTTATCCCTAATCGCTTCAATGCGGTGTTCTTCCCCACCTTGGGCACGTTCAACCCCTTGAACGACCGCTACGACGTGCGCAACGGCATGCCGAACATCAACGACACCACGATTGAAGGTGCCTCGGCCACGGTCAATTGGCGTGCCAGCGACAACCTGACGCTGAAGTACATCTTGGCCAAGCGCCAAGGCGACACAGAAACCAACATCGACTTCGACACCACGCCGGCGCCGATTGCCGACGTGAAAGCGTTCTACCGCGATGAACAGGTAAGCCACGAAATCCAGGCCAACTGGGATGCCGGCGGCAGCTCGCGCGGCGTGATCGGCTTCTACGCCTTCGACGGCAGCGCCGGTGGTCAAGTGCTGAACAACTTCTTCAACCTCAGCTTCGGCGATACCCAAGGCACCATGTTCACCGAGAGCGTTGCGCTCTATGGCGACTGGACCTTTGACCTGAGCGAGCAACTCGCACTCAATGTGGGCGTGCGCTACACCGACGAAGATAAGCGCGCCAAAGTCCTCAATCGCGGCTACACCAATGCCACGTTCACCGTGCCGAGCGGTGCGATTGCTGCCAACTTCGACAAGACCATCGGCTTCAAGAACACCTCGCCGAAGATTGCGCTGAACTACGACATCAACGACAACGTGATGCTGTACGGCTCCGCATCACGCGGCTTCAAGTCGGGCGGCTACAACATCCGTGCGCAAGCCACCGCGGTGCCGCGTTCGGCCAACCCGTTTGATGACGAACAGGTCGACAGCTTCGAGATCGGCGCCAAGATGGCACTGCTCGATCAGAGCCTGTTCCTTAACCTAGCGGCCTTCCACAACAACTACAAAGACATCCAGTTGTCGGTGTTCACTGCCTACGATAGCAATGGCGACGGCACGGACGATGCGTTCTTCGGCGACTTCACCAATGCCGGCAAAGGCACTGTGCAAGGCTTCGAAGTCGAGTACCAATGGCTGGTCGGCGGTGGCTTCAGTGTGAGCGGCAACTTGGCTTGGCTCGACGCGAAGTACGACGAGTTCCGCTTTGCCGGCGTCAATATCGCCAACGAGCAGGAGTTCACCAACGCACCGGATTTCTCTGGCGCATTGAATCTGGAGTACCGCACGTCGGTGGGCGACGCAGGCGAGATTTCGGCACGCGTGGGCTACAGCTATCAGAGCGATGTGATTGCCACGACCGAGATCATCCGTTCGGAAGTGCCGCCGAATGGTCGCTTGCCGATCTCGCAGGACGGCTACGGACTCGTCAGCGCAGGCGTGGTGTGGGACACGGGCGGCCCGTGGTCGGTGGCCTTGCAGGGCAGCAACTTGACCGACAAGGAATACAAAACCACCGGCTATAACTTGAACCGCGCATTGGGTGTCTACACCGCGTTCTACGGTGCACCGCGTCAGTACAGCTTGTCGCTGCGTTACGACTTCTAAGGGCCCATGCGCGCTTTAGGGCCGACTCGCTTCGCTCCCCTCCTTGCCGTGGCCTGCATGGCCACGGCCTGTGGTTCGGAGCCGTCGGCCCCGGCCTTGCCGGCGCTCAAGATCGACACCTCGCGCGTCGCGGTCGCGGGTTTGTCCTCCGGGGCCTATATGGCCACGCAGGTGCACTTCGCATTGAACGAGCGCATCCAAGGGGCCGCCCTTTACTCGGGCGGCCCTTACGGCTGCGCGCAAGCCAACTTGGACATGGCGCTCGGCCCCTGCATGAAGGCAGAGCCGTCAGCGCCCGAATTGTCCGGCTTGGTAGCGAAAACAAAAGAGCGTGCCGAAGCTGGAACGATCAGCGCCATCAGCGCACTGCAGGGCGATCGCGTGTTTGTTTTCCACGGCGCAAAGGACGGCACCGTGAGCCCCGCGCTCGGCAAACTCACGGCGGGGCTGTATCGCCAACTGGGTGGCGATGCGCTGCCCGTCACGCTGGATGATCAACGCCCCGTAGGCCACACGTTTCCAACCTTGTCCAACGGCTCGGCCTGCGATGTCACCGAGAGCCCCTACTTGGGAAACTGCGGTATCGATGGCGCGGGGCTCGGGCTTCAAGCGCTGTTCGGGAATCTAGGCGAAGCCGGCTCTGCTGCGAGCGGACGCCTGCTGTCGTTCGATCAAGCGGCGTTGTTCGGCGAAGGCGACGCTGCCGGCAAGGGCTTGGCTGACGCCGGCTTTGTCTATGTGCCGAAGGCCTGCGAAGCCGGCGGCTGTGGCGCTGTGTTGGTGTTCCATGGCTGCCAGCAGAACGCCGAGAGCGTGGGCGAAGCGTTTGTGCGCGACGCTGGTTTCAACCGTTGGGCCGATCTTTATCAGCTGGTCGTGGTCTATCCTCAAACACGATCGAGCTACGTACCTCTGAATCCAAAAGCATGCTGGGACTGGTGGGGCTACAGCGGCACCAACTACGACACGCGCGAAGGCGCGCAGGTTCGCTTTGTTGCGAACGTTCTCGATCGTCTTGCCGCTTCGCCATAAGCACATGCGCTCGCACTGAGCGCGGGGGCGGAGTGCACTCATGTTGAACGAGGGCTTGGTGCTGGCAGCGGCCGTGGTGTGGCTGGGCCTGTTGTTCGGCGCAGCGGTATGGGGCGAGCGCCATCCCGACACCTTGAGTCGCCACTGGGGCGTGGTCTTCGCGCTATCTCTGGCCGTGTACTGCACCAGTTGGACCTTCATGGGCACGGTGCAACAGGCCCGTGATTCCGGCTGGGCGCTGCCTCCCACTTTCTTGGGCACCATCGCGCTGTATGCGCTGGCGTTTCCTGTGGTGCTCAAGCTGTTTCGCCTGGCGCGCGAACTCAACACCACCTCCATTGCCGACTTGATTGCCACGCGCTTGGGGCGCAGTTCGGCATTGGCTGCAACGGTCACAGCGATTGCCGTCGTGGGCATGATTCCCTACCTGGCCTTGCAGCTGAAAGCGGTCGCGATGAGCCACGGCTTGATCACGCGCGGCAACGAGTTGACCACGCCCGCTTGGCAAGACAGCGCGCTGTATGTCGCCATCGCGATGGCGGCGTTTGCCATGCTGTTTGGCACGCGGCGAGCATCTGCGATTGAACACAACCGTGGGCTGGTGCTGGCCATGGCCATGGAGTCGGTGTTGAAGCTGGCGGCCATGCTGGGGCTCGGGCTTTGGCTCATCCTTCGACCTGAGAGCGCCAGCACCACGCCATTGCCCGATATTCCGGGCGGCACCGATGGGTTTCCGGCGCTGATCCTGCTCGGCGCGTTGGCCATGGTGGCGCTGCCGCATCAGTTCCACGTGGGCTTTGTCGAGGGTCGCGAAGAGTCACATCTACGCACCGCACGCTGGCTGTTCCCGCTCTACCTCGTGCTGATTGCACTACCCGTTCTGGCGCTGGCCAAAGCCGGCGAATCGGCGCTCGGCGCACTGGGCGTTCCAGCGGATTTGTATGTGCTGGCGCTGCCCCTCGCTGAGGGCGAGCGCGGTATCGCGCTGCTCGCCTTTCTGGGCAGTCTCTCGGCCGCCACGGGCATGCTGGTGCTGGCCACGCTGACCTTGAGCGTGATGATTGGTAACCACTGGCTCACGCCGCTTCGCGCACGTGGCGGTTGGCGCGGTGGTGAAGGTGATCTACGCGGCGCAGTGCTGCGACAGCGTCAATTCGGTATTGCGGCTGTGCTGCTGCTGGCGTGGGCCTACAGTCGCGCGCTTGGTGACAACGAAGCACTCGCCGATATCGGCGCGCTGTCCTTCTCGGGGCTCGCGACCTTGGCGCCCGCGGTCGGCTTCGCGCTATGGCGACCGCAAACACCCCCGTGGGCGGTGTTGATCGGACTGCTTTCGGCCTTCGCCGTGTGGGCGTGGGTATTGCTGTTGCCAAGCATGCTGACGGCGTTCGGCCAAGGCTTGGAACCCGGCACATGGCTTGATGCACCGTTGGGCATCGCTGCGCTTTCCCCTGCGCAGTTCTTTGGTCTGGGTGGCTGGAGCCCACTGGGCCGCGGCGTTGCCGCGAGTTTGTTGGTGGGCATGGTGTTGCCCTTGATGCTCGCCGCATGGACTCCTGCGGCGCGCGCGGAAGAACGCGGCGCACTCGACGCAGCCGCAGTCGAACGCTTGGCATCGCGCTTTCTGCCGCATGAGCGTTTGGCGCTCGCATTGCGTGGCGCTCGAAAACAGGGCGCGCTCGAACCCGTGCACGTGGAGCGCGTGGAGCGCGAACTCGCTGCCGTGGTCGGCGCCTCTTCAGCACGCCTCTTGCTCGATGCTCTACGCCACCCGGGCAGCACGGCGCTGGAGCAAGTCGCCGAATTGGTGGACGGCGCCACGCAGGATCTTCGCTTTAATCAGCAGTTGCTCGAAGTCGCGCTCGAACACATGAGCCAGGGCATCAGCGTGGTTGATCGCGAGCTGCGTTTGGTGGTGTGGAATCGGCGCTACCGCGAGCTCTTCGACTACCCAGCCGATTTTCTGCAGGTGGGCATGCCGGTGGCCTCCTTGGTGGAACACAACCTTCGCCGCGGCTTGGCCGGACAACTCGATGTGTCCGAAGCGCTTCAGCAACGCTTGGCCCATATGCGCGCAGGAACGCCTTACTTGAGCGAACGCCGCATCGGTGAAGCCATCATCGAAATTCGCGGCGAACCGATGCCGGATGGTGGCTTCGTGGCCACCTTCACCGACGTGACCGCCTTTCGCGCCAGCGAAGACGCCCTACGCCGTGATGCTGAGACGCTGGAACATCGTGTGGATGAGCGCACTCGCGAACTCGGCGCAGCAAAAGCCGAATCGGAACGTGCCAACCAAGCCAAGACGCGCTTTCTTGCCGCCGTCAGCCACGATCTGACCCAGCCCTTGCACGCGGCGCGCCTGTTCACGCACGCCCTCGCGCAGCGAACCGCTGGCAACACGCTGAGTGAGCCCGTGGCGCAGATTGAAGGCGCATTGGCTTCGGCCGAGGCTTTGCTTTCTGGCTTGCTCGATATCTCGCGCCTCGATGCCGGCGGCTTGCAAGCGCAGCCCGAAGACATCGCGCTGCGGCCCTTGCTCGAAAGCTTGGCGCGCGAGGCGGGCGTTCTGGCCGAGACGAGAGGCCTCACCCTACGCTGCATGCCCACCACACTCTGGGTGCATAGCGACCCACAGCTGTTGCGCCGAGTGCTGCAAAACTTCCTTGCCAATGCCGTGCGCTACACCAAAGCCGGCGGCATCGTGTTGGGCGCGCGACGCAGTGGCGATAACGATGTGCGCATTGAGGTGTGGGACACCGGCCCCGGCATTGCACCCGACCAGCAACGCCTCGTGTTTGAGGAATTCCGACGTTTGCAGCGAGGTGGCCAGGGCTTGGGCTTGGGGCTCGCCATTGCCGATCGTCTGGCGAGCCTGTTGCAAGCACCGCTGTCGCTGCGCTCGCGCCTCGAGAAAGGCAGCGTATTCGCGATTACCTTGCCGCGCGCTGCCGCGCGTTTGGCCAGTGCAGAACCCATGGCCGCCGTGGCGATGGAACGCGAGCGCTTGGCATTGCGTGTGCTGGTGGTCGACAACGAGCCCAGCGTGCTGACCGCCACACAACAGCTTCTCGAAAGTTGGGGCGCCGAAGTGCGCGCTGCAGCAACTCCACAGGAAGCGAAACTCCTCGCCATGCAATTCCAACCCGATGCGTGGCTGCTCGATTTCCATCTAGATGACGGCGCCACGGGCGACGCGCTGCATCAGGAACTGGCCGCACATTGGCCGGATGCACTCGGCTTGATTGTCAGCGCCGATCACAGTGAAGCGGTGCGCTTGGCCGTGCTTTCGGTTGGCGCAACACCGCTTTCAAAACCTTTGAAGCCTCTGCGATTGAAAACACTGCTACGCAGCCACGCGGCGAAAGGCGCAGCCGCCGAAACGCCTATCCGTTAGCACTTTCGCCAGTAAGAGCGCTCAGTAAAACACCCGCCTGCGTTCGGTTACGCACGCCCAGTTTCTCGAACACCACAGTGAGATGAGCTTTCACCGTGCGCTCTTGAATGCCCAACTCATCGGCGATCTGTTTGTTCAATCGGCCTTCGGCCACCCGCTGCAACACCTTCAGCTGCTGTGGCGAAAGCGAGGAGAGGCGTGCCGCCAGCTTTTCGGCTTCGGTGTCGCGTGGCGTGCGCGCCAATTGCTCTCGGAGTGCGGGCGGAAGCCAAGTTTCGCCGCCCAATAAAGCCAAAAGGCCAGCGTGCAGGTCGTCGGTCGAGGCGTGTTTGGTGATGTAACCGCAGGCCCCCATAGCCAAGGCACGACGCACCGTGGCCGCATCGTCTTGTCCGGAAAGAATGGCCACCGCCACCGACGGATGCATGGCGCGAATTTCTGTGAGGGCCAATAGGCCGTGCGTACCCGGAAGCTGCAAATCCAGCAACACCAGATCGGTGTCGGGGCCCAGAGCAAGTGCTGCAAGCGCGGACGGGAGATCTGCCGCTTCTTCGATGCGCGCTTCAGGCAAGGCCGCGGCAATGGTTTGCCGCAAAGCCATGCGATAGAGCGGATGGTCGTCGACGATCAGAAGCTGGTGCATGGCCGAAGGCTATCAGGTGGAAGACGCATGCCGGGCGGGCGCCTCCCACAAAAACGCACGCAGGCTTACTGCGCGGTCCAGCCGCCGTCGATCGGCAAGGCAGCACCGGTCACGTTGTGCGCTTCGCGACGGCACAGCCACAGCACCATCGCCGCAATGTCGGCGGGCAAGCTCATGCGCAGGCTGGGCTGCTTCTCAGACAGCAAGACCCGCTCGCCTGCGTCGCGATCACCACCCACCGCTGCAGCGCGCTCGGCAATCTGCGGCTCGATCAGCGGCGTCTCCACCCAGCCTGGGCAAATGCAGTTCACGGTCACGCCGCCTGAGGCGCGCGAGCCCTGCGCCGCCAATTCCAACGCAGCCGCTTTGGAAAGCCCAACCAAGCCGTGCTTGGCCGCCACATAGGGCGCTTTGTTGATCGACGCCACCAAGCCATGCACCGACGCGATGTTGATGATGCGACCGAAGCCGCGCGCGCTCATGCCCGGCATCGCGGCCTTCATGGTGTGGAAACACGCCGAGAGATTGATGGCCAAGATGGCGTCCCATTGGGCGTCCGGCATGTCCACCAAGGAAGCGGTGTGCTGAATGCCCGCGTTGTTCACCAGAACATCAATCGGCGCGCGCTGCTGGGCGCGACGCATCATGTCGGCCACGTCGGTGGCAACGCGCAGATCAGCGGGCCAGTGCCATACCTCGGGCGCACCGGCGGCACGTACCGCATCCACGGCGTGCTGCACCTGCAACGCATCACCCAAGCCATTGATGTGCACGCGTGCGCCAGCAGCACCCAAGGCTTCTGCAATCGCCAAGCCAATGCCCGAGGTGGCTCCGGTCACCAAGGCGCAGCGGCCTTCCAGAAAACGATCTGCCATGGTTTGCGCGCCCAGTTCTTCCAAGAGTTCAAGATGCAGCTTGCCCGCCGGAGCCGCACCCAGCAGTTGGACGAAAGTACGATGGCGACCGATCAAGAGCACCGCAGACTGCCCCGATGAGCACCTTCTTTCCGCTTTTTCTCGTCGCTGGCATGGCAGGCAGCACCATGGCCGCCGCATCGTCTCCACGGGCTGTTGAAGCGCCGGCAGAAGCTGCCTACCGCGACAAGGACGACCTGCTCACCGCAGGGCTTGGGCTGGAAGGCTTGCGAGGCGCCATCCCGGCGCTGGCCGACCCCAATGCCCCGACGTTCAGCGAACTCCGGCGGCGCGCTCTCTGGGCCAACTGGCGCGGTATTGCCGATGTGGCGCCCGGCGGCGGCTTGGGCGAGGTGTACGGCCATCTCGACCCAGTGCCCGGCCGCGAGTTCCATGGTTTTGCCACGGTGCCCGGCGCGAAGCATGCGCATCGCGTTCTGCTGCAATTGCCCGACACCTTCGACAAAGCACGGCCCTGCTTGGTCGTCACTGCATCTTCCGGCTCGCGTGGCGTGTATGGCGCGATTGCTTTAGCCGGCGGCTGGGGTTTGCCGCGTGGCTGCGCCGTGGCCTACACCGACAAAGGAACCGGCACCGATTGGGCGCGTGTGGGCGAAGACAGCATGCGCATCCCTCACCTGCATTCCGGCGACAACCCTGAGGCCGACTGGGGCCGCCACGTGCTGCAGGCCGCCGCCTTCGGACGTGATGTGCTGCTGCGCGAAACCGGCATCAAGGCCGCCGATCTCACCATCATTGCTGTGGGTGTTTCGAATGGTGCAGGTGCGGTGCTGCGCGCCTCGGGCGATGAAACCACCGTGCCGAACGCGCCTGCCTTGAACGGCGTGGTCGCCATCTCGCCGAACATTCATGTGCGCGGCGGCACGCCGCTGTTCGAAGTGACGACGCAGGCGGCGGTTTACATGCCCTGTGCGCTCGCCGTTTCCGTGTTCGATGGCGAT
>JAIXVL010000133.1 GCA_027483045.1 Lysobacteraceae bacterium | reverse complement strand
ATGATCCAGTTGTCGTTGCCGATGCGTGTTACACCACCGCCATCCACGGTGCCGCGCGAGAGCGTGGTGAATTCGAAAATCGTATTGCGATCACCGATCTCAAGGCGGGTGGGCTCGCCTTTGTGCTTCTTGTCTTGGGGCTGGCCGCCGATGCTGGCGTGCGCCTTGATGACGTTGTCGCGCCCAATACGCGTGGGGCCTTCGATGACGCAGTGGCTACCAATCACGCTGCCTGCGCCAATCTCGACGCCCGCACCGATCACGGCGAAGGGGCCAACGCTTACGCCCTCATCCAGCTGCGCTTTGGGATCAATGATGGCGGCAGGGTGGATCATGCGGACTTGGTCTCCGCGCAAAGGATTTCGGCAGAGGCGACTTCTTTGCCGTCAACGGACGCGCGGCAGTCGTAAAGCGCCATGTTGCGAATGTTCCGCATCAGAGTCACTTCCATGATGAGTTGGTCGCCGGGCACCACCATCTTCGAAAAGCGCGCCTTGTCCACCTTCACCAAGTAGAACTGACTGGGCCGTGTGTCTTCGCTACACACATCGCTGGCGCTGAGCATGGTCAGCAAACCACCGGCTTGCGCCATCGCCTCGACGACCAAGACCCCCGGCATGACCGGGTTCCCGGGAAAATGCCCTGTGAAAAATGGTTCGTTGGCGGTCACGTTCTTCAACGCGACGATGCGCTTCTTGGGCTCGAGCGCGATGACGCGATCGACCAAAAGAAAGGGATAACGATGCGGTAGCAGGCGCTCAATGGCGCGAACATCGATGGGAAGCGCGGGGGCGTTCATTGCTTAGTCGGATTTCCGAAGGAGAAGTCGTGCGAGTCGGTCGAGTTGTCCAAAGCGGGCAGCGTTTTTGCGCCACTCGCGTTTGGGCTGCAGGGGCGTGCCTGAAGCGTACTCTCCCGGGGTATCAATCGAATGGGTGACCAGGCTCATCGCGCCAATGGTGACCTTGTCGCAGAGCGTGAGGTGGCCAACGATGCCAGCGGCCCCGCCAATCAAGCACCAGCGTCCGATGGTCGTTGAACCGGCAATGGCCACGCATCCTGCAATGGCGGTGTGCGCGCCAATGCGCACGTTGTGGCCCACTTGTATCTGGTTGTCGAGGCGCACGTCCTCTTCCAACACCGTGTCGTCGATGGCGCCGCGATCAATGGTGGTGTTGGCGCCGATCTCGCAGTCGTTGCCGATTCGCACACCGCCGAGTTGCGGCACCTTGAGCCAAGCGCCTTGGTCGGGAGCCAAGCCAAATCCGTCGGCGCCAATCACGGCGCCCGGGTGGACCAGCACGCGCTCGCCCAGATGCACTCGACAAACCAAAGTCACGCGCGCCACCAAACGGCTGCCAGCACCAACGCTGCAGTCTTCACCAAGCACGCAGCCCGCGCCGATCACCGCACCGGCCGCCACGACACTGCGCTCACCAATCACCGCCAGCGGGCCAACGCTTGCGCTCGGGTCGACCTTGGCGGAGTCAGCGATCACCGCCGTAGGGTGGACGCCCGCGGGAGCCGACACGCCGGGCTCGAACAAAGCGGCAATGCGCGCATAGGCCGCGTAGGGGTTGGGCGAAATCAAGGCAGGAACGGGACAGTCCGCCACATACTCAGCGCGCACCACGACCGCCGAAGCAGCCGTGGTAGCGAGGAACTTTCGATATTGCGGATTGGCCAAGAACGCAAGGGTCTCGGCCGGAGCATCGGTGGCTTGCAAAGTCGTGACGCCAGCGATGAACCGCTGGCCATCCCCATGCAGGCTGAGGCCGAAGCGCTCAGCGATTTCGTGAAGCCGGAATCGCGAAGCGTTCGGCATGTGCGCCCTTAGAACTGGCCGCCGAAGGTGAACTGCAGGCGCTCGATGCGGTCGCTCTCTTCCTTGCGCAGCGGAGCCGCCCAAGAAATCGAGATCGGGCCCATCGGCGACTGCCATTGCAATGCAAGGCCGGTGGAAACGCGCAAATCGCCCGAGCCGAATTCCTTGGCGGTGCGCCACACGTTGCCGAAGTCCATGAAGGCCGAGATGCGTGCGCCGCGCGAGTCGAACAGGGTGGGGAAGTAGGTTTCTACCGAGCCGATCGCCTTGAACGAACCGCCGAGCGACTGGCGGAAATTCGAGCCGAAGTCGAGCGAGGACGCCGGGCCCAAAGTGTTCTGCTCAAAGCCGCGCAGCGAGCCGGGGCCGCCTGCATAGAAGTTCTTGAAGAAAGGCAGGCCGTTGGTGCCCGTGCTTCCGTAGCTGTCGCCGTAGCCAATCGAGCTGCGCGTTTCGACCACGAGCGCGCGGTTGATCGGCCAGAACTTCGAGAAGTCATAGAAGACCTTGAAGTACTCGAGGTCGGAGCCGGGCAGGGCAATTTCGGCGCCCACGCGGTTGTATGTGCCAGCGGTCGGTGCGAAGAAATCGTTGCGCGTATCGCGCGCCCACCCAATCTGCGAGCGCCATGCATTGACCGTCCACAGACGGTTACCGCCGGTCAGGATGACGCACGGGGTTGCCGGATTGTTGTCGGTGTCCGCACAGATTTCGGGGAATCGCGAGCGATCACCCAGCGAGCGCACCATGTAATCGATCAGCTCGGGCGGGGTGCTGCCATCGGTGGTGGTGAGGTCAACCTTGTCGATACCCAACGACGCCGAAACCGTATCGGTTTCCGACAGCGGCAAGCCAAATACGGCTTCAAAACTGGCGTTATCGCTCGAGAAGTTCGCGATGTTGTCGGTGCTGAAATCGTTCTCGCTGTAACCCACGTTGTAACCCACCGACACGCCGCTGTCGGTGAAGTAGGGGTCGAGGAAGGAGAACGACAGACCCTTGCTGAAGCTATTGCGCTGCACCGACACCGAGACACGGTTACCCGAGCCGAGGAAGTTGTTCTGCGAAAGAGACAGCTGAATCGTGGCGCCGTAAAGCTGGGAGTAGCCCAGACCAAACTGGAACTGGCCGAACTGGCGCTCCTTCACCGTCACCACCACGTCCACCTTGTCGGGCTGGCCGGTGACTTCAGGCGTTTCGATTTCTACTTCGTCGAAGTAGCCGAGGCGCTGCAAGCGCACTTTGGAGCGGTCGATGGCCGCTTGCGAGTACCAGCTGCCCTCGAACTGGCGCATCTCGCGGCGCAGGACTTCGTCGGCGGTGGTGTCGTTGCCCTTGAAGGTGATGCGGCGAACCTGCACGCGCTGCCCCGGGTTCACCACGAAGTTAATGCCGACCTCTTTCTTCTCACGATCAATTGCAGGCACCGGATTCACTTCGGCAAACGCATAGCCGATGTTTCCCAGCACTGCGGTGATGGTGTCGGAGGTCAGCTCAAGCCGCTGGCGCGAGAAGGTCTGGCCCTTTTCGATGAGCACCATCTTTTCCACGTCTTCCACGGGAAGAATGGTGTCGCCGCTTACCTGCACCGAGGAAATCGAAAACACGTCGCCTTCGCTGACGCTCGCGCCGATCGTCATGTCACGCTTGTCAGGGCTGATGGCCACCTGCGTGGATTCGACGTTGAAGTCGACGTAGCCGCGATCGAGGTAGTAGTTGGTCAGCTTCTCGAGGTCGCCCGAGAGTTTCTCGCGCGAATACTGGTCGTCGCGGCGGTACCACGACAGCCAGTTGCTGGTGTTGGATTCCCAGGT
>JAIXVL010000282.1 GCA_027483045.1 Lysobacteraceae bacterium | reverse complement strand
GGAGCCACCACCGTACGCCTGCTCCAAGCCTCGAACCAGTGCCGAGTTCACGGTTTGCGCACGAGGCGGTTCGGGGACCTCCCGGGGCGGCGGAGGCTTCGGAGCGTTCTTCACGGCCGACTGCAGCAAAGCAAGGCCGGACTGCTGAAAAGCGGAGGAAATGGCGGGCAAAGGCATGGCTTGGCTCCGATTCAGGGTGCAACCCGCACCCAAAGGTCGCGGTAGGCGAAGCGTACTCCGCCTACCGCTGGGCTTCAGCCTGCCGTGGGTTCCTCGGCGTCCTTGAAGGCGTCGATCGGAATGCAGGCGCACATGATGTTGCGGTCGCCATACACGTTGTCGACGCGCGACACCGGCGGCCAGTACTTCTGCAACTTTAGGCTGGGCAGCGGGAACGCGGCCAGTTCACGCGGATAGCCGCGCGTCCATTCGCTGGCCATCACCACGGTGGCGGTGTGCGGCGCGTGCTTCAGCGGGTTGTCTTCGCGATCGAGGCTGCCATCTTCAATGGCGCGAATCTCGTTGCGAATCTGGATCATCGCGTCGATGAAGCGATCGAGTTCGTGGAGCGATTCCGACTCCGTCGGTTCCACCATCAAGGTGCCGGAAACCGGGAAGCTCAAAGTCGGCGCGTGGAATCCGAAGTCGATCAGGCGCTTGGCCACATCTTCAGCGCCAATACCGGTCGCGTCCTTGATCGGGCGCACATCAAGAATGCACTCGTGCGCGACTAGGCCGTTGCTGCCCGAGAACAGCGTGGGGAAGTGCGGCGCCAAGCGTGTGGCCACGTAGTTCGCGTTGAGCAAGGCCACTTGCGTGGCGCGGCGCAGACCTTCCGCACCCATCATCACGATGTACATCCAGCTGATCGGCAGGATGCTGGCGGAGCCGAAGCTGGCGGCACTGACCATGCCCACATCGCCTTCGCCGCCGAAGGTGCGCGGCAAGAAAGGTGCGAGGTGCGATTTCACTGCACAGGGACCAACGCCTGGGCCGCCGCCGCCGTGCGGAATGCAGAAGGTCTTGTGCAGGTTGAGGTGCGACACATCGGAGCCCCACTTGCCGGGCTTGGCCACGCCGACCAGTGCGTTCATGTTGGCGCCGTCGGTGTACACCTGCCCGCCGTGGGCGTGGATGATTTCGCAGATCTCGACGATGGCTTCTTCGAACACGCCGTGCGTGGACGGGTAAGTGACCATCAGCGCAGCAAGGTTGGCCGAATGCTTCTCAGCTTTTGCGCGCAGATCGGCGACGTCGACGTTGCCGTCCTTATCGCAAGCCACAACGACCACATCCATGCCCACCATCTGCGCGCTGGCGGGGTTGGTGCCGTGCGCCGATTCGGGAATCAAACAGATGTGGCGATGGCCTTCCCCGCGCGAGCGGTGATACGCGCGAATGGCGAGCAATCCGGCGTATTCACCCTGTGCGCCGGAGTTCGGCTGCAGGCTGACGGCGTCGTAGCCCGTGCACTCCACCAGCATGGCTTCCAGCGTGGTGATGAGTTCGCGGTAGCCTTCGGTTTGCTCAGCCGGTGCCAGCGGGTGAATGTTGCCGAACTCGGGCCACGTCACCGGAATCATCTCGGCGGTGGCGTTCAACTTCATGGTGCAGCTGCCCAGCGGGATCATGGTGCGATCCATCGCCAAGTCTTTGTCGGCCAAAGAGCGCAGGTAGCGCAGCAACTCGTGCTCGCTGTGGTGTGTGTTGAACACCGGGTGCTGCAAGAAGGCGGAGCTGCGTGCCAAGGCCTTCGGGAGTGCGTCCGCGGCCTGAACATCGAGTGCATCGATGTCGGTGATCTCCGCGCCAAAAACACGTGCCAAGGCGATCACGTCGTCGCGCGTTGTGGTCTCGTCCAAGCTGATGCCGACACTGCTCGCATCAATCGCGCGCAGGTTGATGCGTGCGGCTTTTGCCTTGGCATGTGCAGCAGCGGCATCAATGCCTACGACGTGCAAGGTGTCGAAGAAATCGGTGCCGACCGTAATGCCCTTGCTGCGCAGCACGGAAGCGAGGATCACGGCGAGGCGATGCACGCGGCGCGCGATGCGCGTGAGGCCTTCGGGGCCGTGGTACACGGCGTACATGCTGGCCATCACGGCCAACAAGACTTGCGCGGTGCAAATGTTCGACGTGGCCTTCTCGCGACGGATGTGTTGCTCACGGGTCTGCAGGGTCAGGCGATAAGCAGGCTGACCTTGCGCATCAATCGACACGCCGATCAGGCGGCCGGGCATCGAGCGCTTGAATGCGTCTTTGCAGGCTAGGAATGCCGCATGCGGGCCACCAAAACCGAAGGGCACGCCAAAGCGCTGCGTGTTGCCCACAACGATATCGGCGCCCCATTCGCCCGGCGCCTTAATCAGCGTGAGCGCCAGCAGATCGGTGGCCACCGCCACCAAGCCGCCCTTGGCATGAACGGCCGAAGCCAGTTCCGCGTAATCGGCGATTTGCCCGAAGGTGTTGGGGTACTGCAGCAGCACACCGAACACATCAGCAGTTGCGGCGTCGGCTTCATCGCCGATGACGACCTCAATGCCAATGCCATCGGCGCGCGTGCGCAACACTTCCAAGGTCTGCGGATGCACGGCCTTGGAGACGAAGAACGTATTCGACTTGGACTTCGCCGAGCGCTTGGCCAGCGTCATCGCTTCTGCGGCAGCGGTGGCTTCATCCAACAGCGAAGCGTTGCTGATTTCCATGCCGGTCAAGTCGGTGACCAAGGTTTGGAAGTTGATCAGCGCTTCCATGCGGCCCTGCGAGATCTCGGCCTGATAGGGCGTATACGCCGTGTACCACGCGGGGTTCTCGAGCACGTTACGCAGGATGACGTTCGGCGTGTGGGTGCCGTAATAGCCTTGGCCGATGAAGCTGCGGAACACCTGATTCTTGTTGGCGACGGTGCGAATTTTCGCGATCGCTTCCACTTCCGTCATCGGCGCGGGAAGGGCCAGCGGCGAGGTGGAACGAATGGACGCCGGCACGATGGCATCGGTCATCGCTTCGAGCGAGGGCTGGCCGATCGCGGCCAGCATGTGGGCGATTTCCGCCTCGTTGGGGCCAATGTGGCGCTCGAGGAAGGAGTCGTGGTGCTCAAGCGCGCGAAGCGAAGGCTGGCTCATGGCGATGTCCTAGAAAGAGAGGCGGAAAGCGCGCGCGTTGCCGCAGACGCTCGCGGGGATCGCTGCTGTTCGCAACGAGGAATCCCCACTTGCCCCTCTGTCCTTTTGCCTGAGAGTTTGCAAAGCCATGACGCGCTTTGCGTGCACCTTCGGCGCCGGGTTTGACCGGTCTCTCCAGAGTTGCTCGCGCGCAGCGGTACGGGGGCCTGAGCGATTACGGGCGTTGCGCCTTCGGCAGTGCCCCGCGGTGAACTACCGGGCACTTCTCCCGCTGCGAGCAAGAGCCCGCACAGTATAGCGAGGCGCCGTCGGGCTTGCCTTCACGTTCGAGGCGTAGGCGGCACGCAACGCCGGGTGCGGTCTCTGGCGGGGCGTGCGGCCTCGCTCAGATAGCGTTCGCGCAGTTGAGCCAGGCTCGACGACCAGCCCATTTCCGCTCCCGCAGCCTCCAAGCTTGCGATCACGCCGGGGCCCACGCTGGGGTCGACATAGATGTAGGCGTGAGCGGTGGAAAGCACTTCGACGCGGGAAGTCACGTCTCTTGGCTTTACGCCCTGCAAAAACAGCGCATAAAGCACCGGCTCCTCGGGGCCAATGACGGCGTCAATTTGGCCCAGAACCCACAGCCGGGCTATTTCGTTGAAGTCTTGGACCACCATCACGCGATCGGCGCCCGTGACAAGGGAGCGAATCGAATCAGAGGAGATCGCAATCGTGTTCGTTCCGTCAGATCGCTGCTCAGAAAGTCTCTGAATTCTGACGATGTCCACGCTCACGGAGAGATTGAGCTTCTGCATGTGCTGGTCGCGCCACGAGCCCGGAACATGCAGGTCCATGGTGATGTTGTGCCGCAGAAATGAGTCGCGAGACTGCGACTCCGGGACATCGACAAAGGTGATGCCCAAATCGGCATTTCTGGCGAGTCGCCGAACCTGGCTGGGCACGATGCCCCTGACTTCGCCGCACGCATCGCGCATGGCCAAAGGTGCGTAGGTGACGAAGGGAAAGCGGAGCTCGACCTTCGGTTCAGCAGCAGATGCGCCGAAACCAACAACCGATAAGGAGAAAACGGCCATCAAGCTCAGCCATTTCATGGCCGTAGATCCTTGTGTTCCGATTTGACGCAGACCCTAGCAGGCAAATCGTTATCCCGCCGCCAACGGCGCCAAAAGAAAAACCCGCCTTTCGGCGGGTTCTTGTATTGGTGCCCAGGAGAGGACTCGTACCGAGGTATCAAACCCGCCTAGATAAAGGCTCTCAGAGGCAACACAGGTGGCTGATGCCACACCCATGCCGCGCCCCGCTAGGGTACCTGAGTCGCGCTTCCTTGAGCTAGCACCTCATCGCGCGCAGCGAAGTATGTGGCAAACACCTGCATCCAGTCGCCGCCTTCAGGCTCGTGACAGGCATGGAGAATCAGTGCGAGTGCCTGTGACGACTGGAGCATGATGTCTTTGGCAAGGCCGTCCCTGTCCGCTTCGGAAATCTGGAAACCGATCTCTCGGTCCTCGTTGATGTAACGGGCGACTAACTCATGCCCCCCGTGAATCGCTGAGTGCATCATTATCCACAAGGCTTGGGATGGGCCTGATCTGAGAGGGGTGTCACGGTCGATCTCGATGGCATCTGAAAGATCTTCAGCCATCTCTCTTGCGTAGATTTCGCGCATTCCGTCGCTCGGGGAGTTACTCCTAGGCCTTCTCGGGAGATTTCCAGTTTCTCGGAAAGACGACACTTCGCTGTCCGATGCGGCAAAGGCAAAGTAACCGCCACGAACCAAACAGTCGCGTTGTGCTCTGCAGAGTGCAAATGCCGAGGCGCTGAAGTCTTGAGCTTGACTGGCCAAGAGGAAAGTCGCGGCGAGGCCATGGTCTAGCGAAGCCCTAAACAGCGGCATAGCGATTTGAGCGCGTACAGACTCGATGCGGCTTACCAGCGTCGATGACGAGAGTCGCTCTGCCATCTGGCGTTGGGCGTGATAACAGACTACTGCGACGCTCTCAGAGTCGGCCGAGTTCGGAGTCGGGCCTAAGCGCGCTAGCGTTTGCGAGATTGCTGCCGAAAGATTGGTAGGCGAATTTGGCATCGAGTTTGATGTTTCGTTCTTGCTTCCCGGCAGGTTAACGAAGAACCCCCGGCAGCGGTCGGCGCTGCCGGGGGGCAGGGTTTGCCGGGGTTTCCGAACGCGCTCCGGCGGCACGTCTGCGCCTCGCCCTTTCGGGCCCTCGCAGCTAGGGGGAACGGCAGACGGCGCGGTCTGCTAGCGCCGGGCTCCCTCAACGCATTGGCCCCAAGCCGGTCCGTTGAAGGTGTACCCGCCAGCACTGCGAATGCCTGTACGCGGTGCTGGGTGTTCAGTGTTTGCTTACGCGGCTTTGCTTCGCTCGATGAGGCCGCGTCGAATCAGTGACTGCGCAGCCTGCCCGAGTGACAAGCGGCAGCCAGACATAGCCTCCAAGTCACGGCGGGCGGCCTCTAGATCAGCTCGCACGGCGTCCGGCAGCGGCACGCTAAGGCGGGTTTCAGTGCGGGGTTTGTGCTTTAGCTGCTTCATGCGTGTTGCCTCAGTAGTCCAATGCCCAAGAACGGGGCGCGCGGGGTGTCATGCCGGCCGCAATCTCGCTAGGCGTGCCCTGCGAACGCACGGCGGCATTGCAGAGCACTTCGAGAGCCTTGGCGGCGCTTTGGTAGTGGACAGCGTCGAAGCCGGGCAGGGCTTGCGCCAGTCGCTTCGCAGTGGCCTCGCGGTCGCGCCATTGCCACATACCGGCAGGCTCAGCCATCACTATCAGGCGCGGCTCTCCGTCATCGCTCGAAGGTTCGCGGACGGTCATGCTGGCGCCGTCGACCAAGGCGCGCAGAGGCGCGGGCAACGCCCCCACGCGCTCGGCTTGTTTCTGTTCGGCTTTGTTGGCGGCCTTGCTGCGGCCGGCGAAAAAATCGCGAGCGAAGGCGAACATTAGGCGCCCGCCCAGAAGTGCGCGTTGCCGGTCGGCAGCAGCGGTGCCATCGTGGCCCACGCTGTGACGCGCTGGCGACCGGCTACGTCGCGACGTTCCACAAGCAACTCGATACGGTCGCGAATCAGAATTGCCGAGCGATCAAACGCGCCGATGAAGGTTCCGGCTGCCTCGCCGGTCAACTCTGCGGCGATGCCGTTGGCGCGGAGCTGGCCGTCTTGGCCAACTGCAGCGCCCGTGCCAGTCGTGCCGATTACTGCGCGCAGTTCCTCGAAGCGAAGCCGAGCAGCTGCAGCACGTGCAAGCGCAAACGGCAGCGGGGTAGTCGCAGCCACAGAAGCGAGGTGCAGGCGGTCGGCAGCGTTCGCGAGGCCGAGAACGATGCTGGTAAGCAGCTCGCCCACCAATTCATCATCGCCGGGCGGTGTGTCTTTGAGCCTACGCCTTGGGATCACAACTTGTGCGCCGATGATCGGGGCAGTGGCCCAGTTCACCTTCGCGCCTTGAACGACGTTTGCCCAAGGCGTTGGCACTAGGTCTGCGTCATCCGGGCTGACGGTGGCCAGCGGCATGGGGTTAACGATGCGGTACCCGGTTTCCTCTGCGCGAAGACCATCGGCGCGGCCATCGGTCGCAACGTCTTGAGCCTCCACCACGATCAGCTTCGCGCCGGCCTGCACAACTCGCGACGCGCCGGCAATGGCGGCATCAAGTCGCGTAACGGCTGCCCCGGGTGAAGCGACAGGCACGCGGCGCAGACGGCCGTCTGCGTCGAACAGCTCGGAAATCATCGCGGCGCGGAGGCTCAGCGAGCCGCCGGCCACAGGGTGGCGCTTCATGATGGTGCTGAAGCGCTGCGATCCGTCTGGCATATCAGTGACTTTCACCACGTCGCCGGGCGCGTGCTCGGCAGCTTCAAGAAGTCGGGAAAACTCTTTTGCGGCATTGGCCGCTGCAGGTGCTGCGGCGCGGGTGCTGCGGGTCGGAATAGTGCTCAATGTTTGGGGCCTTGTTGGTTGTGTGGATTGATTGAATCCGCGCATGCGGATTGAATCCACCTGCATCTTTTCCAACTTGCCCGCGTGTTCCCACTTGCGAGATTTCCGAATCGCTCACGCCCTTACAGCTCGATGCGCGGATTTGGTATAAATCGCGCCGCGCTAAACGTGACTCATGGGATTTATGTCTAGGGAAGATCAAGAACAAAGGGAAACTCAGGGTCCCATTGACGGCGATAGCAGCAGCGATCGGCGTGCGGGCCTGCATTACGACATTGAGGGCGTTGATTCAGAGAACGTCACGCTTTTTGCGAAGATCTCGAGACTTGCCGGCTTCGCGTTGATCCTTGCAGTCGTTTGGTGGGGGCTCTTTTCTGACCCATACGGGCCGCCTTTTGAAGAACTTGCAGGAGAGCTAGGTCTCCGGTAGAGCAATCGCGAGCCCTTCGGCTACGCGTTTAGCGGTGCTCTTTTGTTGCTCGGGTGGTTCTTTCGGTTCGGGATCGGGAACCTGTTCTTTGTTGTCATCTTCGCGGTTTGGGGACTGCTGGTTCGAGTCTTTCGGTCCGTCTAGTCACGCAGCGAAAGGGCGGCCATCAAAGCAATCCCTCGGCGTGCCCCACGGCCCGCATGGTGTCGGCCTCGCGGATGCCGCGGGCCTTCATGGACTCCACAAATACGGCCAAGTCGCCCGGGTTCGGCGTGTTCGCGTCAATCCGGCGCAGCGCGGACAGCCAGCCGACCGCTACTAGCACCAAGTTGGGCAGCGCGCCCCACTGGTTGCGCCGTGCGATGGTGTCGCCGATGCGCCAGTGAATCGCCCAGCCGATGTCTACGGCGTCCCGGCCTTCGGTGCGGAGGTGTTCCGCGTCGATCAACTGGCGGACGCGACGCGGCGTCACGTCGAGGCACTCAGCGGCGGCGACGGTGGGGACGGTGAATACGGCAGCGTGGTTTGTCTTCGCAGCTCTTGGCATGGATCAGACCTCGATTTCAGAAAGGGAAGTGAGTGTCAGCGGGCACCCACACATGAAGACCCGCGGGGCCTTGAACCCGCCCCCCGGGAGGCGGCCGACGGAGGACCCACGATAGGGGGGGGCGATGCCCCGCCAGCGCAACCAGCGGGCGTAGGCGACGCGCGCAGCCCACGTGGTGGGCATGGATCGCGCCGGGCAGTAGTGCGGGCGAGTAGGCGCGGACAGCCGGGTAAAGCAGGCCTCGGGCTTCGGCCGAATTTCGCTCGCGCTCGGTGATGGTTTTTTCGGCCATTGGGCGTTCTAGGTGATGGGTGGCTAGGGCTACCGGCCCAGCCCTACAGGGGGACCCGGGTAGTTCCCGGATTCCCCCGTAGGGGAAAAAAAGTTACCCGGGTGAAAGCCAGCAACGGCGCGGGTTTGAGCCGGGTAGCTGGGTAAAAACACTTTCTACCCGGGTCGAGAACTGAAACGCTGCAACAGCGCGGGTTTGAGCCGGGTAAACAGGTTTTACCCGGGTAAGAATTTTCTACCCGGGTCGAGAAAGTTACCCGGGTCGCTACCCGGGTCGCGGGCAGGGCTTCAAGCGCGTGGCCGTCACCACACATGGAGCGTTTCCCCATTGCGTGGGGCCTCGCGTACCCGAATGCGCCCTTCCTCGATTGCGCGTTCAAGGATTGCCCGTAAGGTCTTGTCGGATACTCGGAAAATGCCTTCAGCGCCGGCCTTTGCGCGAACGGCTGTCCTCGACAGCGGTTTTCCGGAGTGGTCGTGTTCCCGGATCATCGGAAGCAGCGTCGCTAGGACGGAGGCGTAACGTTCCTCGGAGCGTGCCTCTTTGCGGTTCTTTGAAGCGGGCTCGGGTTGCTCTATGGGTTCCAGACGGCCCCCAAGGCCTCGGGTGAGGTACACGGGTTCCTGCGGGGCCACATAGTTGGCCTTCACCAATGCGAGGCGCAGTAGGCGCGAGGCCTCGCCTTTGTCGAGGTCGAATTCCTTAGCGTCTTCGGGCGTCAGCTTGTGCAGCGTCGCGGCCCAGCGGAGCGCGTCCACGAACGCGGAGGAACCGCGGATATCGTCTTGGGCTCCGGTCGCTCCCTTGCGGGCGTGGTGAGCGAGTAGAACGGTCGCGCCGGTTTCCTTGCGGATGCGCTCGCACGCTTCAACAAACCGGGTCGCATCGCTACTCGCGTTTTCATCGCCATCGCGAAAACGGCTAACGGGGTCGAGAATTATTAGGCGAAGCTCTGGCACCTGCCGTGCGGCGGCAATGACTTGTTGCACCAGCGGCGAGGCGGAAATGGTGCCATCAGGTCCGCGCAGCGTGAGGCGGTTTTCATCGCCAACACGGGCCACGATGTGCAGGTTTCGGGCGATCAAATCCAAGCGCCCCATCTCGAATGCGTTCGTTCGGTTGAGGTTGCCCAGGTCGAGCACTGCGGCGAGGCGGCGGTGAATTTCGTCGCGGTCATCCTCGGCGGCCATCATCAGCACGCCGGCCGGTGCTGGTGTGCGGTACCCGAGGAAGCCGTCAGATGCGGCGACGGCAACGGCAAGTTGCATCAGCAGGAAGCTTTTGCCGGTACCGCCCGGAGCCACCACAGCACCAGTGATGCCGTAAGGCAGGAATTCTTCCACCAGATACTCGCGGCGCGGCGGCGTCGTCGTGAGCATGTCAGCGATGCTGGCGGCGGCGAGGTCGAACAGCGGCGGAGCGGCGTTGTCGTTCGCGGCAATCGGTGCCGGCATCAACGGTAGACGATCAGGCTGGAATGGCCCGAGGCCTTCAGCGAGAGCGTCTGCAGCGTCCCAAGTCGGCGGCAGGTCTTCACGGTCGGCCAGCGAGCGCACCCGGATCACGCCGGCGACCTTCGCGCCGGCAGCGGTGGCCAGTTCCGCAACGGCGCGCGCGTAGTCTTCGCCGGCCTTATCGAAGTCTGGCCAGACGATGACGCGGCGACCGGCCAGCGGCGACCAGTCGGCCTTGCGCGGTGACTGTGCGCCGTTCATGGCGGTGACTGCGACAACTCCCGGAATGATTCGCTCGGCAGCGTCTGCGGCTTTCTCGCCTTCGCACACGATCACGGGCGCCTCAGGGTGCGCGGCGAGTCGGTCCAGCCCGTAAAGCGGTCGAGGCTCGGGAGGTGCTTTCCATTGCCAGCGTCCAGCGGCGAAAGTCAGCGGCGCGAATTCCTTTCCGCCGCCAACGTCGAAGCGGGCCACGCGGCACACAGCGCGCCCCGAGGCGTCACAGTAGGTCCAGACGGCCGACGGTTCCCCGTGGGGATGTTTCGGAGGCGGCGGCGCGTCGCTCGGGATCGGTGCGAGCGTTGAGGTCTTCGGTGCCGTCGCTCGCGCGGGGTTGCTTCCGTCGCCGGTACCGAACTCGCTGGACAGCTCGCGGAAGGCAGCACCATTGTCGCCACGGGTGAACAGGTGAGCGAATAGCCCCACCAAGTCGCCACCCTTGTCGCCGGTCGCGAAGTCCGCCCACCGTCCGGTGTCCAAATTGACCTTGAACGATCCCGGCGAACCGTCGGACCGCGTTGGGTTTCTAGCAACCCACTCGCGGCCTTCGCGTTTCCCGTTTGGCAACCATTGCGGAATGAGCGAGGGGCCATCAAGCCGGGCAGCCAGCGCTGCGAAGTCTGGTCGAGCACTCAAGCGGCCACCCTGCGCGAGGCGCGATGCTCAGCGGCAGCAGCTCGCCATGCTTCGCGGCCAATCTCTAGCGCTTCAAGGAAAGAGAGAGTCACCGGAAGCAAATGGCGATGATTGACCGCGCGAAGCTCGCAAGGAACGCGAGCCCACTTGATTGGAAAGCCACGCCGGGCGCACATTTGCGCGTCTTGATAGCAGTCGTCAAACAGCTCCCGCCGTGCGCGGGCCTCAGGGTGAAGGCGAGCAAATCTCGAACCGGGTAGCGGCCAAGAGATACACTGCGCGGGCGAGCCCTCCCCGGAATCGCTTACTGCCCCGCCAGCGTTGCAGCGCTGAGCGGGGCGTTTCTTTTTCGGGTTCATGCGCGTTCACCCTTGCTCGCGCATTTCGTCGCGCTGGCGCTTGCGAGCGTTGATCCAGTCGTCTACTTCGCAAAGGGGCCAGAGGGACATACGGCCGTACTTCACCGGGCGCGGAAATGTCTTGTCGGCCATTCCCCGGTAGATGGTTGGCTTGCTGAGTCCGGTGCGGCCGGTAACTTCTCCAATCCGAATCAGGCGCGACTGCGTTTGCATCGCTGACTGCGGTTCGCTGTGTGTTGCTGCCATTGGTTGAGTCTCGCTTTCGTGAGTTGCCCGACTCGATCAAGTCAGGCCCTGCATTTCCTGCAGGTTCACGAAAGTTATGGAGGCGTCAGACGTGACTCCACTTGCGGTTTTTCCGGTCGATGTGCCCGCTAAATCATCGCCGTTCCCGTCAGATCATCGCGAATCACGGCACGTCATTTAGTGCAGCGACGGGCGGTAAAAATGCGGCGACGTGCGGGGCGTCCTCGAACACCCCTTCATGCGGTTAGCGGCACTTTCTGGCGTCAACTGCGCGAAATCTACTCCGCGTCGATTCTCAGTCGATCAAGGTAGTCCGCCCATCGCTGCATCGCCTCGATGCGCTCTGACAAGAACTGAGTGCGGTCGTAAGCCTTCTGCACTTCCCCTTGCTTCGCGTGGGCAAGTTGGGCCTCCAAAACATCGGCAGCAATGCCAAGACGTTCGCGCGCCAATGTGCGAAACATGGCGCGAAAACCGTGCGCAGCATGTTCGCCCTGAAGGCCCATTCTGCGAAGGGCTGAACTCAAAGCATCGCGATGCAAGTGCGGCGTCTTCTGGCGCGCGAGCGCTGGGAAAACAAACTCGCGCCCCTCGCTCAGCGGCCTCATGTGGTTGAGTGCGGCAACGGCTTGCCGTGACAGGGGGACAATGTGCATCCGCCTTGTTTTCATTTTCTCCGCGGGAACAATCCACTCCGCTGCGACTAGATCCAGCTCGGCCCAGCGCATCGCGGCGACGATGCCCGGGCGCTGCGCAGTGAGCATGCAAAGCACCAGTGCGGCTTGAGTGACGGGCGATTCATAGGCGAGCACAGCGCGAAGGACGGTCTTCACTTGCTCCGGAGTAGTCGCGGCAGCAAGGTGGCTTTTCTGGCGCTTCGGAACGGCACCAGCGAGCGACAGCAGCCGGCCGTCATCGCGAAGGCCTGCATGAATCGCGGATTCAATGATGCTTCCCAGATACCCGCGCGCCTTTTCGGCCAAGGCGGGGGCAGATGCGGCAACAGCAGCGATGGCACGGCGCGCGTCGGGAGTTGAGATGGTCGCGACGCTCAGCGATCCCAAGTCGCGCTGCAGATAGCGGCGAGTCACGTACTCAGCCTTTCGGAGTGTCGCTGGCGCCCAGCTTTTCTTTTTCTCGCCCAGCCAGTTCTCGCTCACCTGAAGAAAAGTGCTGGCGTCGGCGATCCGGGACGCCTCGGCTGCGGCTTTATTCTTTTCCAAAGGGTCTATGCCATCGCGCAGCTCACGCCTTGCATTCGCCAAGCGTTCGCGCGCTTCGGCGAGGGTCACTTCCGGGAAGTCGCCGGGCGAGAGCACTTTCTCTTTGCCCGAATGGCGATAACGAATGCGCCAGCACTTGGCCCCAGTGGGGCGAACTTCGAGCGACAGTCCATCGCCGTCTGCAACACGAAAAGGTTTGTCTCTAGGGGTTAGCGCTTCAATCTTTTTTACTGTCAGGTTGCCCACAGTGGTTTGCTCCGGTGGTGCGGGCGGGGTGTGGCAACGCCAAAACCCCATGCCACGCCGTTATACACACCGCGGGTAAGTTGCCGGGAAATCGTGAGAGTCCCCCAGAAACACAAAACCCGCGAAATTCGCGGGTTTGGAGTTGTTTTGGATACCGCTGGAGGCTATCCGAAACTATCAAATGGTGCCCAAGAGAGGACTCGAACCTCCACGGTTTTACCCGCTAGTACCTGAAACTAGTGCGTCTACCAATTCCGCCACCTGGGCAGGTGCTTGCCGGCGCGCAACGCGCTGGAAGGCCGCGAACATTACGGCCGCAGGCCTTGTTTGTCAACGTGCTGGCGGCCCTCACGCGGTATGCTCCGCGAATGAAGAATTCCAAGGGTTCGTCGGGCAAAGGTCCGGCCAAGGGTGGTGGTGGAGCTGCGGGTTCGGGTCGCGGTGGCAAGGGCGGAAAGCCCGCAGCTAAGGCGCCATGGATGCCCACCACCACGCAGAGTTCGGGTCGCGGCGCGCCTCGCGCCCGCAGCTATGACCCCTTCGGAGCGAGCTCTCCCGCGACGAATGTGCCGCCGGCGCGGGGCCGAGCAGATGCCGACCCTCATGCTTTTCGTGAGGCTGAGCGCTACGCCAACCCCATCACTAGCCGCGAGGCCATTCTTGCCCATCTCCGTGCTGCCGCCGGCCCGGTCAGTGCCGAAGACATGGGCAAAGCGTTTGGCTTGGATGCACCCGATCGTTTTGAAGCCTTGAGCAAACGCTTGGCGGCCATGCTTCGCGATGGCCAATTGCTCCTCAATCGCCGCGGCGGCTTTGCACCGGCCGAGCGTTTGGACCTTATCGCAGGCCGTGTGATCGCCAACCCCGACGGCTTTGGCTTCTTGAAGCCGGAAGACGGCAGTGATGATCTGTTCCTGCCGCCCAATGAGCTAAAGAAAGCCATGCACGGTGATCGCGTGCTGGGCAGCGTGACCGGCGTTGATCGCCGGGGCCGTCGCGAAGGCACCATCGTCGAAGTGTTGGAGCGCCGCACCACGCGCGTGATGGGGCGTTTCGATGAGCGCGCAGGCATCGGCTACGTGGTGCCAGATGATCGCCGCATTCTCGCCGAGGTGATGATTCCGCCACTGGCGCGCAACGGTGCGAAGGAAGGCCAGCGTGTGGTGGCCGAAATCACTGCGCCTGCCGAGCCGGGGCGTCCGCCCTTCGGTCGTATTCTCGTTGTGCTTGGAGATCGTTTGACGGCATCGCGGGTGGTCGAGGCCGCCATCCACACGCACAACCTGCCGCATGAGTTCCCCGGTGATGCATTGCGTGAGGCTGAAGCGGTGCCGCTTGAGGTGCCTGCCAGCGTGGCCATGACGCGTGTCGATTTGCGCGGCATTCCCTTGGTCACCATCGATGGCGAAGACGCGAAAGACTTCGATGACGCGGTGTGGTGCCAGCCCGACGACAAAGGCTTCCGCCTGATCGTTGCGATTGCCGATGTTTCGGCTTATGTGCGGCCCGGAACGGCGCTCGACGCAGAAGCCGTGCAGCGCGGCACTTCGGTGTATTTCCCCGGCTTTGTGGTGCCGATGCTGCCCGAGACTTTGTCGAACGGCATTTGCTCGCTGAATCCGAAAGTGGATCGCCTCTGCTTCGTTTGCGATATGCGCGTCGATTTCGATGGCACGGTGACGCGCTCCAAGTTCTATGAAGCGGTGATGCGTTCGCACGCACGCTTGACCTACACCATCGTAGGCAAGGCGATCGATGGCGATGAAGAGGCGCTACAAGAACTAGGCAGCTTGCGCCCGCAGGTCGAGGCGTTGCATCAGCTGTTCGGCGTGCTCTCGAAGGCGCGCAGCGAGCGTGGCGCTATCGAGTTTGAATCAGGCGAGGTGCGTTTCGTTCTGGATGCGAAAGGTGACGTGATTCAAGCCGGCATGTTGGAGCGCAACGACGCCCACAAGCTGATCGAAGAATGCATGATCGCCGCGAATGTGGAAGCGGCGAAGTTCGTCATCAAGAAGAAGATTCCGGCACCGTTCCGCATCCACGACCGGCCGCCGGAGCGCAAGTTCACCGAGTTGCTTGAGTTCTTGATGGAGTTTGGCCTGCGCCTGCCGCCTTGGCAGAAAGTAGAGCCAAAGGATTTCACCAGTCTTCTGCGCAAAGTACGCAAGCGCCCCGACGCGGCCCTGCTTGAAACGGTGCTCCTACGCTCGCAGAGCTTGGCAGTTTATTCCACCGACAACATCGGCCACTTCGGTTTAGCGCTTGAGGCCTATGGCCACTTCACCTCACCGATCCGCCGCTACCCCGATTTGCTGCTGCATCGTTCCATCAAGCACATCCTCGGCGGTGGAACGGCAGCCGACTACGCCTATCCCGAAAAGGAAATGACGGCGCTGTGCTTGGCCTGTTCGGAAAAAGAACGTCGTGCCGATGAGGCTGAGCGTGAAGTGGACGAGCGCTATCGCAGCGCGTGGATGGAGCAGCACGTCGGCAGCGATTTCGATGGTGTCGTCAGCGGCGTCACCAGTTTCGGCTTGTTCGTGGAACTAGCCGAGTCCAAGGTGAATGGCTTGGTGCATGTCACGCAGTTGCCGCACGACTACTACCACTTTGACGCGGGACGAAAGACGCTTTCCGGCGAACGCCGCGGCTTGACGTGGGCCTTGGGCGACACCGTGCGCGTGAAGGTATTGAAGGCTTCGGTCGAAGACCGCCGCATCGATTTCAAGCTGGTGCTGCCCGAGCATATCGACACGCCACGCGTGGGTAATCCGCCGAAGGCACCGCCCGGCAAGAAGAAGCGCGCATCGCGCTGAACGAATTAGACGAAGAGAAAAGAACCCATGAGTAAAGGCAGCAGCAGCTGGATTGTCGGCATCAACGCGGTGGCCTCGGCCCTCGAACACGACATCGCCCATGTCCGCGAAGTGTTGATGGACAACAGCGGCAAAAATCCCCGTCTCACTGAGATTGAACGTGAAGCCGTGGACTGCGGCATTTCGGTGCGCAAGGTGAATTCGCAAGCCTTGGAGGGCATTGCAGGCGGCACGCGTCACCAGGGCGTGGCTGCGCGATATGAGGCGGCGAAGACGCTGGATGAGAAAGACTTGAAAGGTCTGATTGAAGCAGCCGAAGGCAAGGCCTTGGTGTTGGTATTGGATGGCGTGCAGGACCCGCACAATTTGGGTGCCTGCTTGCGCAGTGCTGCTGCGGCGGGCGTGACGGCGGTGGTGATTCCAAAAGACAAAGCCGTGGGCATTACTGCCACGGTGCGAAAGACTTCCGCCGGTGCGGCAGATCGCATTCCTCTGGTGCAGGTCACCAATTTGGCGCGCGCTATGCGCGACTTAAAGGAACTCGGTGTGTGGCTGTATGGCTTTGCCGGTGAGGCCAAAGCCTCCTTCTATGCGCTCGACCTCAAGGGCAATGTTGGCCTTGTCTTGGGCGGGGAGGGTGACGGCTTGCGCCGACTGACCGGTGAAACCTGCGACCAGCTTGTGCGCATTCCGATGCCCGGTGATATGGAAAGCCTCAACGTGTCCGTAGCCACCGGTGTTGCTCTGTTTGAAGCCGTGCGTCAGCGGGGCCTTGCGTGAGTCTGCAATGGTTTGACTTCGTCGGCTTGGCCGGCGTGTTGTTGGTGCTGATCGCCTACTACCTGTTGCAGGCAGGAAAGTTGCACGGCGCATCGATTGGCTACCAGCTTGCCAATCTGTTTGGATCGATCTTTATTCTGGTGTCGATCTTTGCGTCGCCAGCGCCTTTGAGTGAGGTGGTCTCGCCCACGCTCATGCAGTTCGCTTGGATCAGCATCAGTCTTTACGGCCTGTGGCGCGGACTGCGCGATCGCGCCGCGAAGCTGACTGCACCTGCCAAACCCTGAGTCTCGCTTAGGTGCCGCGAACGGCGTGGCTTACTCGGCCGCGCGCGCCAAGTCCACGTCGTTGAACTGCTTCCAGCGGTTCATCACCGCGCAAAACAGTTGCGCCGTGCGTTCGGTGTCGTAAACGGCCGAGTGGGCTTCGTTGTTGTCCCAAGGCAGGCCAGCGGCTTGCACCGCTTTGGCCAACACCGTTTGTCCGTAAGCCATGCCCGCGAGGGTGACGGTATCCATGGTGCTGAACGGATGAAACGGGCTGCGCTTGTGGCCCACGCGGGCAATCGCAGCGTTGAGAAATCCCAAATCGAAATGCGCGTTGTGCCCCACCAGAATGGCGCGCTGGCAACCGTTGCGTTTTGCTGCGGCGCGCACTGGCGCAAAAATCCGATCAAGCGCGAGCCGTTCCACTTGCGCATCACGAAACGGGTGGTCGAGTTGGATGCCGGTGATCGCGAGCGACTTGGGGTCGATCTCCAAGCCTTCTGCGGGCTCCACATGCACGCTCACGGTCTCGCCGGGATAGAGGAATCCCTCGTCGTCCATTTCAATCGGCACCGCGGCCATCTCAAGCAGCGCGTGACGGAAACAATCGAAGCCGCCGGTTTCTACATCGACGACGACGGGCAAGAAGCCGCGAAAGCGCGAGGCCATTGGTGGCGCACGGTGCAGCGCTGCGTGGCCTTGTGGCCCTTGTTCTTCGAAATCACCCATGCGCTCAGGATAGCAGGGCGCTTGGGTTAGGCCGACTTGGTGAGCTCCGACGTGACCCAGGCTTCGGCCTCTGCAAGGTCAAAAAACTCGCGAAACGGTCCAAAGCCATCAAACACTTTGGCGAACATCGGCATCATGATCGCGCGGCCTTCCACATCGGGCGCGGCCACATACGCGTTGGCCACGGGAGCAAGCCCCGACTTCCGCCATTCCACGAGCAATTGATCGAGGGCGGTCAATG
>JAIXVL010000252.1 GCA_027483045.1 Lysobacteraceae bacterium | reverse complement strand
GTGCCCACGCCGTCGGTGCCAGAGACCAGCACGGGCTCGCGGTACTTGCCGGACAGGTCGAACAAAGCGCCGAAGCCGCCCAGGCCGCCCATCACTTCGGGGCGGAAGCTGCGCTTCACCAACGGCTTGATGCGTTCGACGAGGTCGTTGCCGGCGTCGATGTCGACCCCCGCGTCACGGTAGGTCAGGGGCGTCGGATGGGTCACGGCGCGGCGGCCTTTTGAGTGCGGGCGAAGCGCGCATTCTAACAGTCCGACCCAGATCCCAGTCCGGCGCTCGGCTGAATCAGAATAGGCTGGTTCGCGCGGTCGTTGGACGGCCTTGCTGAGCCTGCGGCACCATGACGCGTCCCTCGGAGTCCTTGATGCGCCTTTTGTCCCTCGTGTTTGCCGCCATGTTGGTGGTCTTGAGTGCTTCA
This sequence comes from Lysobacteraceae bacterium, assembly GCA_027483045.1. GTDB lineage: Bacteria > Pseudomonadota > Gammaproteobacteria > Xanthomonadales > Xanthomonadaceae > Silanimonas. Next base: position 7,194 of record JAIXVL010000252.1, on the reverse strand, counting down.
TCCGAAGCACAAAATCCCGCCCCCCTACCGGTTGAGACCACGACTCAGCCCGAGGCCCCCGCGCCCTCCGATGGTCGCGAGGCCGAGTGGTACGGCGCGGAAGTGCCGGTGACCTCACAGGAGCGCCGGGAGCGCGAAGCGGCTCTGGGCCGCGCGCTGGCGCAGGTGGCGATCCGCATGAGCGGCCGCGCCGATGCTCCGAGTAATCCGGTCGTGCAGAAAGCCACGCGAGTGGCCGAGAGCATGGTCTTGAGCGCGGACTACCGCCAGATTGAAGAGACGGCAGGCGGTGTTCCAGTTCAGCGCAGTGTTCTGGCGGTGCGCTTCGATCCTGATGCCGTTGACGCGCTGGTCATGGCGGCCGGCTTGCCGCTCTGGTCGGGGCCGCGTAGCAAACCGATGCTGTGGTTCGCGATCGATGACGGTTCAGGTGGCGGGGCGCGCTTGGTTTCCGCACAGCAAATCAACGTGGTGAAGCCCTTGGCGCAGCGTGGTTTGGAGCGCGGACTGCGTTTTCTGCTGCCCAGCGGCACCTCAGTGGAACAACCCGCAGCCAGCAGCATCTGGGCGCTCGATGCTGCAGCCATCGGCGTGTTGACCAGCCGTTATGGCGGGCGCTTGCAGTTGCTTGGAAAGATGTCGCGCGGGGCGACAGGTGGCTGGACTGCGGAATGGCTCTTGGCGGATGGCGATAGCGAGCTGCGCCGCTGGAGCAGCACGGACCCGAGCCCGCAGCGCGTGATCGCCTCGGGTGCCGACACCGCTGCCGACGTCTTGGCGCAGCGCTCTGCGGTGGTCGTGCCTGCCGGTGAGCCGGTGGTGCTGGATGCCGAGATTTCGAACATTCGCAATCAGGACGATTGGCTTGCTTTGGCGTCGTATCTGCAGTCCATCCCGGTGCTGCGTGGTTTTGAAATCATCGAGGCGCAGCCCAATGCCTTGCGCGTGCGTTTGGATTTGGCCATCGGTCGCGAGCGTTTCGACGCCATGCTAGTCGGTGGTCGTCTGCTGGTGCCGGTGGAGTCCGCTGCGGCGGTGGATGGACCCTCGCGCTATCGACTTGCGCGCTAACGGACGGACAGGCTCATGAATCCTTCATTGCTCTGGTTGCGCCCTTGGTTGTGGCTCGGTGGCGCGGCCTTGCTCGGCTTTCTGCTGTGGCTGCTCGGCCCGGTGCTTACACCGTTCGCGGTGGCGGCGTTGCTGGCATGGGTGGCGGACCCGCTGGTGACGCGCATTGAACGCAGCGGGCGTTCGCGCACCACGGCAGTGACTCTTGTTTTTGCACTGATGACCTTGGTGGTGCTTCTGGCCATTCTGTTGTTGGTGCCCATGCTGAAGAATCAATTCATCCGCGCGGGTGAATGGTTGCCGCAATTGGGTGTGTGGCTCAGCACCACCGCTGTGCCGTGGCTGGAGCAGCACCTCAATGTTCAACTCGCGGCCTATGTGGACCCTGGCGCGATGATGGAGCTGGTCAAGCAGCACTGGCAGCAGGCCGGCGGCGTGGCTGCAAATGTCTTGGGTGGTCTCTCAAAGTCAGGCTTGGCGGTGCTGGGCTTGGTGGCCAATCTGCTGCTGGTTCCGCTGGTGACGTTCTACTTCATGCGTGACTGGCGCGGCATGTTGGGCCAACTGGGTGAGCTTCTGCCGCGCCCCTTGGCGCCCACGGTGGAGCGTTTGGCGCGCGAGTCAGACGATGTGCTTGGCGGATTTCTGCGCGGACAGGTCAGTGTGATGCTGGCCTTGGGAACCATTTACGGCGTCGGCCTCAGCTTGATCGGGCTCGACCTTGGCTTCTTGATCGGCATGGTCGCCGGCCTACTGAGTTTCGTGCCTTATTTGGGCACTGCCATTGGCTTGATTGCCGCAGTGATTGCCACCCTGGTGGAGCACGGCGATCTGTTCCATTTGGTGCTGGTGTGTGCAGTCTTTAGTGGCGGCCAACTGATCGAGGGTTTTGTGCTTACGCCCTGGCTGGTGGGTGATCGCATTGGCCTGCATCCGGTCGCGGTGATCTTCGCGATCATGGCCGGCGGACAGTTGTTTGGTTTTCTCGGCATCCTGCTCGCGCTCCCCGCGGCTGCGGTGATCATGGTGCTGCTGCGCTATGCACACGAGCGCTATACGCAAAGCCTTCTGTACCGAGAGGATCGCGACGGCGATGGTGTTGTTGAAGGTGCGGCAGAGGGGCCTGCCGTCGACTCAACAGATTCCGGGGATACGCGTCCCGCATGAGTGCTCAGCTTCCGCTGGCGCTGCCGGTGGGGCCGGACCAGCGCTTTGATTTGTTCGTTGGCCACGATTGGGCGGTGGATACCCTTCAATCCGCCGTTCGCCGCTCTGATCTCGCGCAGGCCTTCTTTGTCGAGGGCGCTGAAGGGAGCGGCAAGACGCATCTCCTCTTGGCGACATGTCGTGCGGCAGAAGCGGAAGGACAGCGCGCGCGCTATCTGCCGCTGCCCGCGTTTGCCGGCGCATTGAGCGTGGCCTTGGAGGGCATGGAAGCCAATGATGTCTTGGCGTTGGATGGGCTTGAGGCCGTCGCGGCATCGCGTTCCGACACCGAAGCGCTGTTTCATTTGCACAACCGCGCCATGGATGCGGGTCGGGTGTTGATCTATGCCTCGACCTTGCCTCCCGGCGCTGAAGATTGGGCCTTGCCTGATCTGCGCTCGCGTTTAAGCCAGTCCGTTCGGTTGACGCTTGAGGGTCTCGATGAGGCGGGTCGTCGTGAGGCTTTGCGTCGCCGTGCAGCGCGGCGCGGTTTGGAATTGGACGATGCCGTGCTCGATTGGTTGTTCCGCCGCGTGGATCGCGATCTGCGCTCGATGACGAGCCTTCTCGATACCTTGGATCGAGCTGCGATGGCGGCGCAGCGGCGCTTGACGGTGCCCTTCGTGAGGCAAGTGCTGGAACAAAGCTGAGCGCGGAAGCAAGTCGAGACGACTTGGCGTCTATCTCAGTGCGCGATCGAGTGCGAGCAAGCGTTCCGGGGTGCCCACGTCGGTCCATCTGCCTTCGTGAATCTGTCCGGTCAGTGCGTCTTTATCGATGGCTGCTTCGAACAGCGGTCGCAGTTTGAAGCGCGGTGGCGTTTCGTCTGCGCCTGGTGCATGGCCCACGGCATTGGGCCAATGCGCGAGAAACTCCGGGCGATACACGCCGATGCCCGAAAAGGTGAGCGTTCTGCCCGCCGCGTGAGTTTCTGAAGCGGAGAGCACGCTGCGATCTGGCGCAGATTGTCGCCGCAGCGAACCATCCTGGCCGAGGGAAAAATCACCGCCGCCGTGATGCGCCGGGTTCTCCACCATCACTAAGTGCGCTAAGCCTTGTGGTTCGCGCGGAAGGCTCGCGAAATCAAGATCGGTCCACACATCGCCGGCAATGGCGAAGAAAGGTGCGTCACCCAACAGCGGCAGGGCATTGAGCATGCCGCCGCCGGTTTCGAGTGGCTCATTGCCCTCGAAAACGTAGTGCAAACGCAGGCCCCAATGGCCGCCATCACCCAGCGTGGGTGCAAAGCGGTCGGCGAGCCAACTGGTGTTGATGACGACATCGCGCACGCCCAGCGCAGCGAGCTTTTCGAGATGCCAGGCGATGAGCGATTTTCCACCGGCCATCAGCAGGGGCTTGGGCGTGTGCTCGGTGAGCGGGCGCATGCGCTCGCCCTTGCCGGCCGCGAAAACGATGGCGCGCATCGAAGCCATCAGGCTTAGCGACCTTGGGCGGGCAGCGCGGCCACGGCAGGCAGCACGCGTTCGTCCAGAATCCGTTGTAGTGGTTCTAAGGCGCGATGCTTGGGCACCACATCGAGCAGGTAGCGCACGAAGCGTGGCGCATCGGCGACGTACTTCGGTTTGCTGTCGCGATGGTTCAAGCGAGAAAAAATGCCCAAGACCTTCAAGTGCCGTTGCACACCGATGAAGTCCACATCGCGACGGAACTCGGGAAGCGCAGGAACGGGCAGGCCGGCGGCCTGCGCGCGCTCGTGATAACGGGCAACGCCCCAATCAACGAGCTCGGGTGGCCAACTCAGAAACGCGTCCTTGAACAGCGACAGCACGTCGTAACTGATGGGACCAACGACTGCGTCCTGAAAGTCCAAAACCGCCAACCCGCCGCTTGAAAGCGGCATCAGATTGCGCGGCATGAAGTCGCGATGCACCAGCACTTTCGGCTGAGCAAGGATGGCGTCGATCAAGCGGCGATACACCAATTCGAGCGGGTCGGTGAGTGGGCAATCCAGCGCATGGCCAAGGTGCTTGCCCAGGAACCAGTCGTCGAACAATCGCAGCTCGCGCGAAAGCAGGTCTTCGTCGTAGCGCGCAAAGTGCGCCGGCATCGCGATCTTCTGCAGGGGCAGCAATTGGTCGATGGCCGCATCGAACCATTCGGTGGCGTTGGCTTCGTTGATGACCTGAAGCAGTGTGTTCGTGCCCAGATCTTCGAGCAGCAAGAGTCCCGCCTCGACGTCGCGGGCCAGAACGCGGGGCACGCGCACGCCGCCTTGTTCCAACACATCGCGAATGGCGAGCCATGGGCGCACGTCCTCCTTGCCTGGCGGTGCGTCCATGACGATGTGCGTGGGCGAACCGCTGCTGCGCCAGTAGCTGCGGAAGCCGGCATCGACCGACGCGCGCTCCAGCGTGATGTCGCTTTGCGCTAAAGCCGTTCGCGCAAAGGCCAGGCGAGCGTTCTCGCGCGCGGTGTCGGCAAGACTCATTTGCGACTCACTTGTTCTTCAAGCCGCGCACCAGCGCGAGCAAGGCCAGGGCGCCGGCCACGGCCGCCGCAAAGCGGCCCCAACGACCACCCACGCTGATGTCGAAGGTGTCGAGCACCCACGACGCGCAGATCGCGCCCGCCATGCCCAGCAGCGTGGTCAGGATCAGCCCCAGTTTCTGCTTTCCGGGGAAGATCCAGCGCGCCAACAGACCGGCCACAAATCCAAGAAACAGGATGTGCACCCAGCCGTAGCCCAGGAAACTCAAATCCATGCGCGATCTCCTCAGCAGCAGCCGTGGTCGCCGAACGCGCCATGGCCTTCATGCACGCCCACGCCGCGGGTCAGACCCTTTTGCGAGGCTTCGTAGTGCTCGGCGATGACTTGCGCAACAGCGATGGTGACGCGCTTGCCGGTGGGAATGTGCAGGAACTCGTTCGGACCATGTGCATTGCTGTGCGGGCCCAGCACGCCCGTGATCATGAACTGCGCGCCGGGAAACTTTTCGCCGAGCATGCCCATGAAGGGGATGGTGCCGCCTTCGCCCATGTACATCGCCGGGGCGCCGAATGCGGCCTGTGATGCGTGGTCGATGGCGTGGCTGAGCCAAGGGCTCATCGCGGGTGCATTCCAGCCCGTGCTGCTCTTTTCCAGCTCGAACGACACTTTTGCGCCGTAGGGCGGGTTGGCGAGCAGTGCATCTCGCAGTGCGTGCCCAGCGGTCTTGCCATCGGCAGTGGGTGGCAGGCGCATCGACAGCTTCACCGCCGTATGCGGGCGCAGCACGTTGCCGGCGTTCGATAGCGACGGCCAGCCGTCTTGGCCCGTCACTGACAGGGCGGGGCGCCACGTGCGGTTGAGCACCAGTTCCGAAAGCTCATCCAGTGCAGGGCGCATGCCTTTCACGAAGGGAAACTTGTCGTACACGGCCGTGCCCAGAACGGCGGCGGCTTTCTTTGCCTGCTCCAGGCGTTCCGCGGGAATCTCGGTGTGAAGCGCATCAAGCGTGACGCGGCCCGTTTCGATGTCTTCGATGCGAGACAGGATTTGCCGCAATACCCGGAAACTCGAAGGCACCACGCCCGAGGCGTCGCCCGAGTGCACACCTTCTTCCAGCACATCGACACGCAAGTTGCCGCCGGCCAAGCCGCGCAAGGACGTGGTGCACCACAGCTGCTCATAGTTGCCGCAGCCGGAATCCAAGCACACCACCAGCGAGGGTTTGCCGATGCGTGCGGCAAGATGATCAACGTAGTACGGAAGGTCGTAGCTGCCGGATTCTTCGCAGGCTTCGATGAGAATCACCGAACGGCAATGCGGTTTGCCTTGGTCTTGCAAGGCTTGAATGGCGGCCAGTGAGCCGAACAGCGCGTAGCCGTCATCGGCGCCGCCACGGCCAAACAGCTTGTCGCCCTTGATGACCGGCACCCAAGGGCCAAGGTCGGCATCCCAGCCGGTCATTTCCGGCTGCTTGTCGAGGTGTCCGTACAGCAGCACGGTGTCCGATTCGGCATTGCCGCCGTCGGTGCCGGCGATCTCGATGAAGATCAGCGGTGTGCGGCCTTCCAAGCGGACAATCTCGACGGTCATGCCCTTCACTGGCTGCTTCTTCGCCCAGTTGGCGAGCAGCTGCGTGGCGTCTTCCATGTAGCCGTGCTTCACCCAGTCGGCGTCGAACATGGGCGACTTGTTCGGAATGCGGATGTACTCGACCAAGCGCGGAACGATGTCGTCGTCCCACATTTGGCCGATGAAATTCTGGGTGCGGGCGTGGTCCATGGCGGGCGCTCTGCGTGGAAGGTGCCTGATTGTAGTCCGGTGCCCGGCCGAGGCCGGACCTAGGGGGTAAGAAAATTCCTACATTCGAGCGGGGAGAGTTCCTAGCTCCTCATGCGGCCTTGGTCGATAACGTGTCGGCACGGCGGAGCGCATCGTGTCTCCACCGCGGCAGAGCCCCGTCGCGGCCCCCAAATGGAACAAAGGACTGGGAGACACGCATGAACTGGATGAAGAACACGCTGGCGGCACTGGTCGTTGCTTTGGCTTTTGCTGGCCCGACCATGGCAATGGGTGAGCGCATCAACATCAATACGGCCGACGTCGCCACCTTGGACCGCGTGCTGGACGGTGTAGGCCCTGCGAAAGCAGCGGCCATCGTTGAGCACCGTCGGGTCAACGGTGCGTTCCGCAGCATCGATCAATTGGTCAACGTGAAGGGAATTGGCATCGCCACGGTGGAGCGCAACCGCAACCGCATCATGGTGGGCGGCACTGCGGCTGCGGCTCCCCCTGCGCGTGCCGCGGCACCCGTGTCCCGTTCCGCACCTGCCCCCCGGGTGCATTAAGGACGACGGTTGGAGTCTGCCTGCACTTGGCGGGCGGAATGGCAAGGACGCTGCCCGGCGCAGCCCATGGATGGGCGGCCGGGCTTTTTCTTTGGGCTCAGGCTGGCAAGCACCGCCTAAACT
>JAIXVL010000184.1 GCA_027483045.1 Lysobacteraceae bacterium | reverse complement strand
GCCAAAAGATGTCGCCTCAAAAGACACGGCCTGACGTGTACTGGAATCGCCCGCCCGCGACACAGTGAAGATACGGCGACCCGATACAGACGCAGCAGCTAAGCGCTCCTTGGCGGACCAGAGTTGGACGCCACGCGTACCGTTCGGATTGATGCGGTAAGACTTGATGTCGCCTGTCCAATCCGTCTCGGTTTGGTCCGTCCGATACTCAGGTACAAACTCCTGTGACCCAGAACCAATGCGCTCACCCGTGCTCGCAAGTCCGCTGGCAGGACGCTCTTCTCCAATAATCGAATCAAACGCTTTACCCAATTGCTCGCGAAGCTCGAGCGGGTTGGTGACCAAGAAATAGTTGTCGGGGCTGCCGTCACTATCGCTATCCCACTCGACTCCTTCCGGCAAGTTGTTTGATGCAGTGGGCTGCTCCTTGAAACCACCGTACTTGGCCGCAAACCAAAGGGGATCCTTCAAGGTCAAGGCAGTGGCAGAAGCGCCTACCGCAGCAGGTGTAAACACACGCGTCGATGTGAGCGGCAAGCTCTGATTGCAAGGAGCGACTGCAAGAGCTCCCGCGACAGCACACTGGCCCGCCGTCGCACCCGCCGGCGTATTCAAAATATATGGCGTGCCTGGGCTGCCAATATCGCGAACTTCCAGATAAATGCCATCGGCCGTGGTTCCAGAAATCACGTAACCCAAGTTCTGATCCGCGGAGCCTGCCGCGTACTCCGAAGTCAGCCGCACGGTCACCGTATCATCGGCATTGGCCAAGACTTCATAGCGCACGATCGCATCCATGTCATGGTCATTGCCTTGCTCCACATCCTCGTAGTTGATGCGGAAGGCCGCGTACGGGCGCCCTCCATTAACCGCAACGACCGTGGGCGCACCCGGCAGATTAACGATGTTCTCCACGTAGAAGTCGACGATGGTATTCGTAGGCTTACGTACAGGATCACCACCAAAGGTGCCGCTGACCGTCTTCGCAAATGGCAGAAGCGTGATGATCCGGCCATTCAAGGGGAACTCAATCTTCGGAAGGGGTGAGGCCAAAGCAATGGAGAACGTGGATACGTTTTGCGTGCCAGCGACGGCGTTCACATCGGTGACACGTGCGAAACGCGCCACGCTGGAAGTGAAGTACGTGCCTTCCTTCGTCGGCTCTTCCGGCGCCAATCCACGAACATTGCCCAAGCTTGATGCGCTCTTTCCGGTTGGCGCACCATCGGTCGCGCCGTTGCCGACCTGACCGACAAACACGCTTCTGTTTCCTGCACCAAATTCGTGGTCCCAGATCACGCCACCTTGTCCAGCCGCATCAAAACTCGCCAGTGTCGCAGGCGTGTCATTCACGGTCGTCGTCGCTCCAGTGAATGGACTTCCCGGCAGATCGCCGTCGTAGCTCGGATTAATGTCGCTGATGATGGTTTGGTAGGGCTTTGCACAGCTCAGATAGCCCAAACCACCCGAAGCCGTCGTCCCGTAGGGGTTCCTCCACGTCTCCGTGGTAAGGCCCATGGCCGTTTCCTCAAGCATGCCTGGCGAATCTGCGGGCGCACTCGCGAAGCGCGTGGTGGGGACCGTCGCACCAGCGAAGTAGCGCATCGATTCATAGAGCATTTCGCCAATGGGATTGCCCCACATCCGACACTCTCGGTTGGCAATTGAGCGCGAACCGATGGACGGGCAGTTGCCGTAACCACCGTTCCAATTCCAGTTGCTGTCGCTCGTCAGGTTGTTGGTGGTTCCGCCGCCATAGGCGCCACCAATCATTCGCAATGCGTTGAGATTGGCGACAACACCCGCAACATCGGATCGGAACTGCCCTGTGTTGGCATTGATCTCGTTCCTGAAGTTGAGCACGTTGCGGCGCAGCACGCCGCCTTCAAGGTTGTTGCGCTGACTACCGGTGAGCAGCCCAAAGAACATGCGCTCAGACTCACCATAGTCATGCAAGATGCCCGTCGGCTTCGAAGCACCATTCGGATAAAGCTTGCAGTAACTGTCTTGCAGGGCAACCGTACTCGGACAAACCTGCACGCGAACGTTGTAGTCCTGACGGCTCGGCGTAGCGAAAGCACCTGGCGGCTGCCAGAACAATCCCCAGTTATCGCCGCCACCTACTTCCTCGTGACGGAAACGAACCGTATGGGTGCCCGCAGCAAGCACAATAGAGCCGGAGTGGCTGGTAAGTCCTGCTTCGCTACGATTGTTGCCATGACCGCCGTACCAACTAGCAACCACGGTGCCGTTAATCGCCACCTCCACGGCATCGTCGCCATCCACTGCGAATTGATAGGTGCCGGCATCTGCAACCGTGAGGGTGGCAGTGATTTCAGTCAGGTAGTTCTCGTGGGTGCAGTTATTGTTCGCAGCGCCTGTAAACGGATTGTTGTTGCTGCCAGTGGCATCAATCACACCACTGCCCACTGGCCCAGTCCCGCAACGCTGCGCATTCGTCGCCCACGTGGTGAAGAAAGCATTCATCTCGGCGGCATTGTTGGGATGCCCCCCGGTATGCCGCCACGTAGTGATGTTGACGTTGGACAACGCAGTCGAAGGAACGAGTGCCCAAGTTCCGGTCGTGGCCGAAGTACAAGTCACAAACTGGTTCGATGCATTGAAGCATCGATTGTTTGCCACCGGCCCTTCGATGGATAACCAGTTCCAGACTCGGTAAGGCGCGTTCTGCAACACGCGGAACATCGGCGCCGTGTTGTCCTGAATCGTGGTCACAGCGAACAAGTGGTACGTACCTGCCACCGGCGCCGTCAGCGGCGCGTAGTCAGCGATGTTGTAGCCATCGCGGGCAACGCTTTGGTATTCCTTACCCCAGCTGTGGGCGTCTTGCGGAAAGAATGCGCCCTGAAGTGTGGTGTCGGTGGCGGTATCCTGCTGACGCCACCCGCCGTAAAGCACGCGGCGCAGGGTGTCCATGCGCGACATCGTGAGGTAGTTGAGGAAGTCACCGCTCCACTGACCTGATCCGCCGCAGCGCTTTGTCGTCGTCGCCGCCACCGGCTCAAAGCGGTTGTCACCTGCATCCCACAAATAGCAAGCAAAGCTATTGAAGTAACCGAAGTAATCAATGGTTGCCGGTTTGTAACGGACATCCAGATTTCCATCGCCATTCAAATCCGACGCATCGTTGTACGCCTCGTAGTAGCTCTTGTGGTCTTTACCGACGACCAACATGTTCAAGGGCGGCACTTGTGCCGCGACAAACAAGGGCGACTGAGCAATGCTGAGTGGTGTTGACGCGCTAGCACCTGCAGCGGCGGTGAGCGCAGCAAGACTAAGCGCCAATCGAATACGAGCAAAAGACATGGCGATACCCCTTAAAGTGCCGCGGGACGTTCTGTGTACGTTGCTTCCAAAACGACCACCGATGTGGGGTTTTGGCCAGCATCGCGATCGGAATCAGCCGCAAAGATCAAAAAAGTCTGCGGCGGCTGATCGGAAGAGTTGTCGTCCTTCACTGTCGAAGGCACGCCGGAACAACCGGTGATGTTGGCAATTCTTTGCTCGGCACTTCCTGTCGGCTCGCGAAGGTCGCTCCAACTGCGCAGCGACTGCAAGCCGTTGATGTTGCCGTTGACGCACTGCACCGCTGGATCGGTATCCACTCCAAAAGGACCGACGCTTGCTACGGTTTGCTGAACATCAAACTCGACGCGGCGCAATGCGTCTTCCGCACGATTGAACGCGAAGTTGAAGGTACG
>JAIXVL010000240.1 GCA_027483045.1 Lysobacteraceae bacterium | reverse complement strand
GGCCAGCGCGTGGCCGAGCAGCTCTTGGCGCTTGGCGCGGGCGAGCTGCTGGGTCACTGAGCGGGCGCACGCTGTTCCGCGCGCCCTTCAACCATCAGGGAATGCGGATCGCGCTGCTTCCGATATCGCGATACCGCACGCGCACCACTTTGCCGCGGCCGGCTGCTCCGCCATCCACTTCCAGCTGCAAGAGCGTGTTGTTGGCACCCACCCAGGCGGTGGCCGTGGCGGGCTTCGGGTGTTGCGTGGTGTAGCGGTACACCTTCGCTGCTTCGCCATCCAGCGTGGCATCGGGCAAGGCCTCGACCACCATGGTTTCGCGCTGTTTCCGCATGGCCTCTTCATTGCGGTACGCGCTCACAATGGAATTGATGGGCACGGGCACCGTCATCATCCGGCCGCCGATGTCCATTTGGGCTTGGTCGCCCACGACAATCATGGTCGGGCCGCCCTGCGCATTCACGATGCGGTAGCGGTCAGGGGCTTGGAACTCCATATCGACGTACTTCTCTCCGCTGCCGGCATCGCTCATTGACGCGCGGAAACTTGGCGCATCCAGAAGCTTGTCGAAGGCGGTGCCTAGCTCGGCTTTGGCATCGGCCAAGACCAGACCCGGAACAAGGGCCAAGAGCAGCAAAACGGGGGTCAAGCGCATAGGGGCATCCTCGGGTTGGATTGCGGGGGGTGTCCTGCGATGCTAGCGCTGCCGCTACCGGCCTGCACGAGTCCGCCCCATGGACCGCTACGAACGCATTCTTGCCCTGCACCGCAGCCTGAAATCGGCCCGATTGGCCGTGCCACTGCAACGCTTGATGGACGAACTGGCCTGCTCACGCGCCACGCTCTACCGCGATATCGCCTTCTTGCGTGACGCCTTGGGCGCTCCGCTGGAAAGCACCGATGGCGAAGCCAGTTTTCGCTACGACGAAAAGGAAGCCGATCGTTTCGAGTTGCCTGGCCTTTGGCTGAGTTCCGAAGAACTACACGCGCTTACCGCGGCGCAACAGCTTCTTGATCGCACCGGCCCGGGCATTCTTTCGGCGGCGATCGCGCCGCTGAAAGGCCGCATCGATTCCTTGCTGCAACAGCATGCTGGCGGAAAGCGTTGGCCTATTGAGCGCGTGCGCGTGCTGGGCAGCGGCACGCGGCGCGTGGACGAGGCGGCGTTCCGCATGGTGGCTAGCGGCGTCTTGGAGCGAAAGCGCTTGCGCTTCGAATACGTCGCGCGTTCTACCAATGCGCGCACGCAGCGAACCGTATCGCCACAGCGTTTAACGCACTATCGCGACAATTGGTATCTCGATGCCTACGATCACGAGCGCGAGGCACTGCGCAGTTTCTCGGTTGACCGTATCGCTCATGCGCGCATTGAGGACGCGACTGCCATCGACCATCCCGACACGGACCTCGATGCGCACTTCGCGGCCAGCTACGGCATTTTCAGCGGCGCGCCCAAGGCGTGGGCCACGATTCGTTTCAGCGCCAAGGCGGCACGTTGGGTGGCCGACGAACATTGGCATTCCAAGCAGGAGGGGCGCTTCCTTCCCGATGGCCGCTATGAATTGCGCGTGCCGTACAGCAACGCCCGCGAGCTACTGATGGATGTGCTGCGCTATGGCGCCGATGCCGAAGTGGTGGAGCCGCCGGCATTGCGCGAGCAGGTGCGTAACCTGCTGCGCTTTGCGGCTTCGGTGTATGGCGATTAGGCCTTACTGAAAACCGGGTTTTCCCATCTGCTCGGCCACTTGCGGCACGCGCTGCAATTGGCTGGCGTCGACGCCCAGTTCGCCCATGCGCGTTTTCAGTGTGGCGTAGTCGGCATCGCTCAGCACCGCATCGCGTGCAAATACCCAAGCCATCTTGCGGTTGGGCGTAGCGAGTAAAGCCGTTTGGTAATCGGGCGAAACCTCAAGCACCTGCAAGCGCGTCGAAATGGGCCAGATGAACTGCACCTTCCACTCGCGACCTTGCGTGCCGGGAACAACAGTCGAAACGCCTTTCCAACGGCGGTCTTCTTCGCCAAAGGCTTTCTTGAACACGAAGTCGTTGTCGATGCGGCCATCGGGGCGCAGCCGGTACTCGTCGCGCGTGGCCACTTTGCCGTTCTCGGCAAAGTACGGAATGTTGGCGATGACATGCCAAGTGCCCATGAAACGCGGCAGGTCGACGGGCGTGGTTTGCGCATTCATGGCGGTGGACTCGGGCGGGGCGCTGGCGCAACCGGAAAGGGCGATCGCTAGCAAAGGCAGGCAAAGCCAAGCGGCTGTGCGACGTATGGAAGGGGAGGGGGTGTGCATCGCGGCATTGCCTGTGGACGGGCCCTTGATGCTGCGCTGCGGGTAGCCCACGCACCGTGAATGCCAAGCGTTACGAAAATGTGCACAACGCGCCATGACTTTGGTCATGCAAGGGGCATGTTGGCTGCGTGATAGCGTGCACCACCCCAGTTCCGCTCTTGGAGCCCGCCATGCGTCGAACGCAACTTGCCTTTGCTCTTGCCCTAATGACCGCCCCGATTGTCCATGCCCAAAGCCCCGCGCCTGCCGCTGTTGCGCCGCAGCCGGCCGATGCCTACCAGTGGTTGGAAGATGTGGAGGCCACGCGCTCGCTGGATTGGGTGCGCGCTCAAAACGCCGATTCGCAGAAGCTTTTGGAAGCACAGCCTGGCTTTGGTGCCTTGCGTGACGATTTGTTGGCCATCCTGGATTCGAACGCGCGCATTCCGTTCGTGAATAAGGAAGGCGAGTTCTACTACAACTTCTGGCGCGACAAAGAGAACCCTGCAGGCCTGTGGCGTCGCACCACGCTTGAGGAATACAAGAAGCCCGAGCCGAAGTGGGAAGTGCTGCTCGATCTGGATGCGCTGAACAAAGCCGAAGACAAAAACTGGGTGTGGCGCGGCGCCAACTGTTTGCGCCCGGCCTACGACCGCTGCCTCGTCTCGCTGTCGCGCGGCGGCGCTGATGCCGTGGTGGTGCGTGAATGGGACAAGAGCGATCGCGCCTTCGTGGAAGGCGGTTTCACCTTGCCTGAAGCCAAGGGCGGTGTGTCGTGGCGTAACGCCGATAGCCTTTACGTCTACACCGATTTCGGCGATGGCTCGATGACGAGCTCCGGTTATCCGCGCATCGTGAAAGAGTGGGCGCGGGGCACGGCACTCGCGGACGCGAAAGTGGTTTATGAAGGCAAGCCCGATGACATGTACATCGCCGGCTATGCCGATCTGACGCCGGGCTTCGAGCGTGAGTTCGTGAGCCGCACCTTGGCGTTCTACAACGATGAGCTCTACCTGCGCGGTGCCGAGACGGGTCTCGTCAAGATTGATGCTCCAAATTCCGCCAACAAATCGGTGTATCGCGAGTGGTTGATTCTTGAGCTGCGCGAGGACTACACCGCTGGCGGCAAGACGTATGCAAAGGGCTCGTTGCTTGCCACGAAGTTTGATGACTTCATGAAGGGTGGTCGCAGCTTCGACGTGTTGTTCGAGCCCAGTGCAACCACCGCACTCTCGGGCTTCTCGCCGACCAAGAATCACTTGATCCTCAACGTGCTTGAGGATGTGAAAAACCGCCTCTACACGCTTACCTATGCGAATGGCGCGTGGACGCGTGTTCCGCTGGTCGGTGCGCCGGCCTTCGGCACGGTGTCGGTGAGTGCAGTGGACGATGAAACCAGTGACGATTACTTCCTGACCGTCACGGATTACCTCACGCCCACCACGCTGATGTTCGGCACTGTGGGTTCGGCTCCGGAAAAACTGAAGCAGCTCCCAGCGTTCTTCAATAGTGATGGTCTGGAGATCACGCAGAACTTCGCGACCAGCAAGGACGGCACGCGCATTCCGTACTTCATGGTGGCGAAGAAGGGCATCGAAGCCAACGGCAAGAACCCAACCCTGCTGTACGGCTACGGCGGCTTTGAAATTTCGCTCACGCCGGGCTACTCGGGTGGCGTGGGTCGCGCATGGTTGAGGGAAGGCGGCGTGTACGTGGTAGCCAACATCCGCGGCGGTGGCGAGTACGGCCCGCGTTGGCATCAGGCTGGCTTGAAAGAAAATCGCCTGCGCATCTACGAGGATTTCGCCGCTGTTGCAGAAGACCTGATCAAGCGTGGCATCACGGCACCCAAGCATTTGGGCATTCAAGGCGGCAGTAACGGTGGCCTCTTGGTCGGCAACATGACCGTGCTGTACCCGCAGCTGTTCGGCGCCGTGGTGTGCCAAGTGCCGCTGCTGGATATGCGCCGCTACAACCAACTGCTGGCCGGCGCCTCGTGGATGGCGGAGTACGGCAACCCCGATGACCCCGCGCAGTGGGAGTTCATCCGCACATTCTCGCCGTATCACAACGTGAAAGCCGACGTGCAGTACCCGCCGGTGTTGTTCACCACTTCCACGCGCGATGACCGCGTGCATCCTGGCCATGCCCGCAAGATGTTTGCCTTGATGAAAGAGCAGGGCCACGCGGTGTACTACTACGAGAACATCGAAGGCGGCCACGGTGGTGCTGCCAACAACGCGCAGAGCGCCTACATGAATGCGCTGGCGTACACCTTCCTCAAATCCAAGCTGTTCGCGGAGTAATGGCCATGACCCAACTTCCACTGGCCACCGCCCTGGGCCTTACCTTGGCCGCAGGCGTGGTGTCGATGACTGCCAGCGCAGCCGAAGTCAGCCCGCCCGTTGCCGCACAGCGCGCACATGAAGTGCGTGCACCGCATGGCGCGGTGCGTAATGACGAGTACTACTGGTTGCGCGACGACAAGCGCGAAAACCCGGAAATGCTGGCCTATCTCAACGCAGAGAACGCCTACGCCGACGCGCAGTTCGCGCCTTTGGCGACGCTGAAGGACACGCTCTACAAAGAAATCGTGGGGCGTATTCAGCAGGATGACTCCAGCGTTCCGTATTTCGAAGACGGCTTCTGGTACTACACGCGTTTCGAGGCCGGCAAGGACTACGCCATCACCGCCCGCCGCAAAGGCACGATGGAGGCCGCCGAAGAAATCCTGCTCGACCAGAACGCTATGGCGGCGGGCAAGGATTACTTCCAGGTGGGCGCTTGGGAAGTGAGCCCGAACGGTGAGTTGTTGGCTTGGGCCGAAGACCTGAATGGCCGCCGTCAATACACCATCAAGGTCAAGAACATCGCCACAGGCGAGTTGCTGGATTCTGCAGTGACGGGCACCAGCGGCAACATCGTGTGGGGCGATGACAACAAGACCCTGTGGTACATCGAGAACGACCCGAAGACCCTGCTCAGCACGCACGTGAAAACGCATGTGCTGGGCACGCCCGCTGCAGACGACAAGATTGTCTACACCGAGCGTGATACCAGCTTCTACATGGGCATTGGCCGCACGCGTTCTGATGAGTACATCTGCATTGGCGTGCAGAGCACGGTGTCTTCCGAGCAGCGCTGCACGCCTGCTGCTTCACCGGGCGAGTTCAAGGTGATCGCGCCGCGCGAACGTGATGTGGAATACAGCGCCGACCACTACGCAGGCCGTTGGGTGATTACCACCAACTGGAACGCGCCCAACTTCCGCATCATGACTGCCGCTGAAGATGCGCTTGGCAGTCGTGATGGATGGAAGGAATTGGTGCCGCATGCCAGCGATGTGTTCATCGAGGGCTTGGAACTGTTCAAGGGCTATATGGCCATTGGCGAGCGCAGCGAAGGCCTTCGTCGTATTCGCGTCCTGAAAGACGACGGCAGCAGCAGCTTCGTGAAGTCGGACGAGCCGGCATACACCATGGGCTTGTCGGTGAATGCCATGCCGGAGACCGAGTGGGTGCGCTACACCTACACCTCGCTCACTACGCCCGCCACGACCTACGAGATCAACGTCAGCACCGGCGAGCGCAAGCAGCTGAAGCAAGATCCAGTGCCCGGCTTTGATGCCACGCAGTACGTGACCGAGCGCGTGTGGGTGCCCTCACGCGATGGCAAGGTCAAGATTCCGGTCTCGCTGGTGTATCGCAAAGGCTTCGAGAAAAACGGCACGGCCGCCATGCTGCAATACGCCTATGGCAGCTACGGCAGCTCGATGGACCCGAGCTTCAGCCGCTTGGTGCCGAGCTTGCTTGATCGCGGCATGGTCTATGCCATCGCGCACATTCGCGGCGGGCAAGAGATGGGTCGCGCCTGGTACGACGACGGCAAGTTGTTCAACAAGATCAACACCTTCACCGACTTCATCGATGTGACCGATTGGCTGGTGGCCAACGGCTATGCCGCGAAGGACCGCGTGGCTGCGATGGGCGGTAGCGCCGGTGGTTTGTTGATGGGTGCAGTCACCAACATGGCGCCCGAGAAGTACGACGCCATCATTTCGCAGGTGCCGTTCGTGGACGTGGTGACGACCATGCTCGATCCGAGCATTCCGCTCACCACCAATGAGTACGACGAGTGGGGCAACCCCGAGAAGAAGGAGTACTACGACTACATGCTGTCGTACTCGCCTTACGACCAATTGGCAGCGAAGGACTACCCCGCCATTTTCGTAGGCACCGGCTTGTGGGATTCGCAGGTGCAGTATTGGTAGCCGGCGAAGTACGTGGCCCGTTTGCGCGCCAAGAAAACCGACGACAATGTGCTGATCTTCCGCACCAACATGGAAGCCGGACATGGCGGCAAGTCGGGCCGCTTCCGCCGCTTTGCGGAAGCCGCCGAGTACTACGCGTTCATGCTGGATCAGTTGGGTGTGGAGAAGCGCAACTGAGTTTGCTTGTGCGAACCACGTGATGCAGAAAACCCCGGCCAAGTGCCGGGGTTTTTGTTGGCGTGTATTGCATACGAATACATCACGCAGCCTCTTCCCTGCGCCTCGCTACACTCGTGACTCTCTCGCCTTCGGTGTTGCTGCAATGCAAAAGCGCCTGCTGCCTCTTCTCCTGTCCATGACCCTAGCCGCATCCGCGGCGCACGCCGCCGATGCGCCGCGCAGCGTGGTGGGCACGACCGAGCCCATGGCAGAGCACGCGGTCTACTTTGTGCTCACCGATCGCTTTGTGAATGGCGATGCGAGCAACGACCATCGCGAGCAAGGTCTGCCCGACCACGGTACCTGGGGCGGGCCGGTGCCGGGTGGTCCGCCAGGCAAGGAGGATTACGTCGGCTACCTCGGTGGTGATTTCCGCGGCCTGCTCGACAATGCCGGCTACATCCGTGACATGGGCTTCGGCGCGGTATGGCTGACGCCCATTGTTGAGCAACCCGATGAAGCGTTCAGCGGCGGCACGCCAGCGGCGTGGGGAAAAATGTTCACCGACGGTGGCAAGTCGGGTTACCACGGCTATTGGGCCACCAACTTCTACGAAATCGATGAGCACTTGCCGTCGGAAGGCCTCGACTTCCGCGCGCTCACTGCCAGCTTGCGGGCGCGGGGCCTGAAGACCGTGCTCGATGTGGTGGCGAATCATGGCTCGCCTTCGTTCAGCGCACCGTCGCAGCGCGATACGTTCGGCAAGCTGTTCAACGAGGCCGGCGAACTGGTCGCCGACCACCAGAACCTGCAGCCGAAGCGCCTGAAGCCGGGCACGAACCCGATGCACGCGTTTTTCCATCCCGAGCCCGACATCGCGCAGCTCTCGAACTTCGACGAGACGAATCCGGCAGTGGTCGACTACCTCGTCGGCAGCAGCCTGAAGTGGCTGGGGCAGGGCGCCGATGCGCTGCGCCTCGACACCATCAAACACATGCCGCTGTCGTTCTGGAAAACCTACACCGACCGCCTGCGTGCGGAGCATCCGGGCCTGTTCCTGTTCGGCGAGGCCTTCGACTATGACCACGAACTGCTTGGCCGCTTCACTCAGCCGGAAAACGGGGCCATCAGCGTGCTCGACTTCCCCTTGCAGAAGGCGATGGGTGAGGCGTTCGGCAAGCGCAACGCGGGCTACGAGGCGATTGTCCCAACGCTGTTCCTGAAAGGTGGGCCGTACGCGAACCCGTACGAGCTGATGACCTTCTACGACAACCACGACATGCCGCGCCTCGATGCCGATGACGCGGGCTTCATCAATGCCAACAACTTCCTGTTTACCGCACGCGGTATTCCAGTGATCTATTACGGTTCGGAAACCGGCTTCGAGCGCGGCACTGCGGAGCATGCGGGCAATCGCAACTACTTCGGCCAAGCCCGCATTGATGCCGCAACACAAAACCCCATTTACAAAAACCTGCGCCGCATTGCGCATTTGCGAGCGCAGACGCCGGCGTTGCAGCGTGGTGTGCAGCTAAACCTGCTGTTCGAAGGCGATCGTGCGGCCTTCTATCGCATCTACGAAAAAGATGGCGTGGCGCAAACCGCGCTGGTGCTCCTGAACAAGGGCGACGCTGCGGCCGAATTTCATTTGACCGAACTGCTGCAGCCAGGGCGCTGGCGCGAGGCACTAGGCGGCGGCACGCACACTCTGGCGGAGGGCCAGGCGTTCCACGCGGAGGTGCCGGCGAACGGCGTGCAGGTGTATCTGTTCGAGCAGCCGCTTACTGCGCCTTCGTTGCTCGCCGCTTTGGCTGCGCCGCAGTAGCGGGTAGTTCCGCGCCGCACGAGCGACGCACCACCAACTTCGGCGTCAGCACTTCGCTGGTCACGGGCTCGCCGCGAATTTCGCGGATGAGCGTATCGACCAGTTTTTCGCCAGCAAGCTTGGTGTTCTGCATCACGGTCGTAAGCGGCGGATTGCAGAACGCGGCAACGGGCTGATCATCAAAGCCCACCAAGGCCACGTCTTCGGGAACACGCTTGCCGTGTTCCATCAAGGCACGCATGGCGCCAATCGCGATCAGATCGCTGGCGCAAAACACGGCGTCGAAATCCACACCGCGTGCGAACAGCGCTTGCGCAGCGGCGTAGCCGGCCACTTCGGTCGAGTCGATCACGTCCACTTGCAGCGCGGGATCAGCGGCAATGCCTTCCGCCTGAAGACCATCCACCAAGCCCAAGTAACGGTCGCGGAACTCAGGTGCGGTGGGGCTGTTGAAGCCCAGGAAGGCGATGCGCTTGCGGCCCAGGCTCACCAGATGTTCGGCCACTTGGCGGCCGCCTTCGCGGTTATCGCTGCCCACCGACATGCCGGGCTGGCCTTCAATCACGGGCCCCCAGCGCACAAAGTGCGTGCCCTGCTCGAGCAGGCGCTGCAGTTTGTCTCGGGTGGTGGTCCAGTCGCCGTAGCCCAGAAGGATCAGACCATCGGCCTTGTGCGCGTCTTGGTAATCGGCGTGCCAATCCTCGGAGAACTGCTGGAAGCTCACCAGCAGGTCATAGCCTTGCTGCGCACATGCACGGGTAATCGAACCCAGCATGGTCAGGAAGAAGGGATTGATCAGGGTGTCGTTCGGGCTGGGGTCTTCGAACAACAGCAGCGCCAAAGTGACCGACGATTGCCGGCGCAGATTGGAGGCGTTCTTGTCGACCTTGTAGTTCAGTTCGCGGGCAATTTCGCGAATGCGCTTGCGGGTTTCTTCGCTGACCAGCGGGCTGTCGCGCAATGCGCGAGACACCGTGGCCTGGGACACGCCGGCGCGGTAGGCAATATCGAACGAGGTGGGGCGAGATTTGTTGACCATGCGGGCGGGAGCATACCCCGCGGCCGCAGGTTCAGCGACGCAGGGCGGCAGCCTCGCGCGCCAAGGCCTCAATTTTCCCCCAGTCGCCGCTGGCCACGGCGTCCTTGGGCAACATCCAGGAGCCGCCCACGGTGCCCACGTTGGGCTGGGCCAAAAAGTCGGGAGCGGTTTTAGCGTCGATGCCGCCGGTGGGGCAGAAGCGCACCTGTGGGAACGGCCCGGCAAAGCCCTTCAGGGCCGGAATGCCGCCCGAGCTGACGGCCGGGAAAAACTTGAAGCGCTGGTGCCCGTGGGCCAAGCCCTGCATCACCTCGCTGGCGGTGGCCACAGCCGGCAACCAGGCAATCGGGCTGGTATCGGCGGCGTGGTAGAGCGCAGGGGTGGCGCCGGGGCTGATGGCGAAACTGCAGCCGGCGGCGGCTGCCGCCTCAAGATCGGCCGGCGTGAGCACCGTGCCCGCGCCCAGAACCGCGCCTTCGACTTCATTGGCGATGCGGCGCATGGCTTCGAGCGCCACGGGCGTGCGCAGGGTGACTTCAAGCACCGGCAAGCCGCCCTTGACCAAGGCGCGCGCCAAGGGCACCGCCTGCTCCAAGGTGTCGATCACGATGACCGGCAAGATCGGCGCTTTCGCAAAAACAACATCGACAGCGGCGTTGCGGTTCGCGGTGGTCCAGCTCATGCGGTTTGTCCTTGGCGCAGAGCGCATGCAGCGCCCAGCAGGCCGGGTTGCGGGTGGGTGATGACGTGGATACTCACCGATTCCAAGTACGCCGCAAAGCGGCCCTTGGCCAAGAAGCGCTCGCGGAATGCACTGCTCTGCAAAAACGGAATGAAGCGCGGCACGATGCCGCCGGCAATCATCACGCTCTTGGCGCCATGAACGAGGGCACAGTCGCCCGCCACACTGCCAAGCACGGCGCAGAAGCGCGCCAAGGTGCGGCGTGCGTTCAAATCGTGGCCCTCGAGCGCGGCCTCCACGATGGCCGAGGGCTCGCGCAGCACGGTGCCTGCGTCGCCCAACATGCTGGGCCCCGTGCCCGGATCGCGCAGCGCGGCATCGATATGCGATAGCCCCACGCCACAGAGCAGGCGCTCGTTGCTGGTGCGGCCGAAGCGCGCCGTCATCCAGCGTGCGATCAAGTGTTCTTCTTCGCCCAGCGGCGCAAAGCTCACGTGCCCGCCTTCGGTTTCCACCACTTGCCAGCCGCTCGCGTCGTCGCCCACCAGCATCGCGACGCCTAAGCCGGTGCCGGGCCCCAGCACGCTGACTGGGCCGCGCTGCGGAAGCGCCGAGTCACCGTGCAGGCACACCACATCGGCGTCGGAGAGTGCGGGCACCGACCAAGCCACCGCGCCGAAGTCATTGATCACGTCCAAGCGCTCAAATCCGAGCACGCTCTGCAGCTCGCTGCGCGAAAACGCCCATGCCCGATTAGTGAGCTTGATGGCGTCGCCCACCACCGGGCAGGCCACGGCAATGGCGGCTTGCGAAGGCTTCTCGCCCACATCGGCCAAGTAGGCTTCGGCGGCATGTTGCAGGCTGGCGTACTCGCAGCAAGGCAGGGTGCGCACGGCGTGCATGTTGGGCTGCGCCGCATCCAAATCGGTGAGCGCGAAGCGGGCATTGGTGCCGCCGATGTCGGCGATGAGGGCGTGGGTCATGGCGCTGTCCTTACACGTCGAGCGTGCCGTACAGCGCGCAGGCGCCGTCTTCTGCGGAATCCACTTGTTGACGGAAAACCGCAAAGAGCTCGCGGCCCGTGCCGAATTGATTGCCTGCCGTATTGATGTGTGCGGCTTCGCGTGCCGCCCATTCGCCTTCGGAAACGTCCACTTCAATCACCGAGGCTTCGGCGTCGATGGTGATGAGGTCGCCTTCGCGAATCTTCGCAATCGCGCCGCCGGCCACGGCTTCGGGCACCAAATGAATGGCGGCCAGCACCTTGCCCGAGGCGCCGCTCATGCGGCCATCGGTGAGCAAGGCCACGCGTTGCCCGCGGTCTTGCAGCAGGCCCAGTGTGGGCGTGAGTTTGTGCAGCTCCGGCATGCCATTCGCGCGCGGGCCTTGGCCGCGAATCACTGCCACGAAGTCGCCTTCGAGTTGGCCGGCCTTGAACGCAGTGATCAGGTCATCTTGCTCGTCGAACACTTTGGCGGGCGCGGTGATGCGGCGATGTTCGGCGGCAACGGCAGAAATCTTGACCACCGCGCGCCCCAATCGGCCCTGCACCAGGCGCAGGCCACCTTCGGTGTCGAACGCATCGCTCACGGGGCGCAGCACGGCGGTGTCGCTGCTGGTGGTGGGTGGATCGCGCCAAAGCAAACGCGTGCCGTCGAGGTGGGGCTCTTGTGCTTGCTGGCGAAGATCGCCGCCGTGCACGCAGAGCAAATCCGCGTGCAGAAGACCGGCATCGATCAGTTGGCTAATCACATAACCAAAGCCGCCTGCGGCGTGGAAGTGGTTCACGTCGGCCGAACCGTTCGGATAGATGCGCGCCATCAAGGGCGTAGCGCGAGAGAGTTCGTCCAGATCATCCCAAGTGATGCGCACGCCAGCTGCACGCGCCATGGCCATCAAGTGGATGGCGTGATTGGTGGAGCCACCGGTGGCGGCCAAGCCCACCATGGCGTTCACCATCGCTTTCTCGTTGATGGTGTGGCCAATCGGGCGGTAATCGCTGCCAAGTGCGGTGATGCGCAAGGCCTGTTCGGTCGCCGCCACAGTGAGGGCATCGCGTAGCGCAGTGCCGGGATTGACGAAGGCGCTTCCGGGCAGATGCAGACCCATCACTTCCATCAGCATTTGGTTGCTGTTGGCGGTGCCGTAAAACGTGCAGGTGCCGGGGCCGTGATAGCTGGCCGATTCGGCGGCCAACAATTCCTCGCGCGTGGCTTTGCCTTCGGCATAGCGTTGGCGCACGGCCGCTTTTTCTTTGTTGGGCAAGCCCGAGGGCATGGGCCCGGCGGGCACAAAAATCACTGGCAAGTGACCAAAGGCCAAGGCCCCCATCACCAAGCCCGGAACGATCTTGTCGCAGACGCCCAACATCAATGCGGCGTCGAACATGTCGTGCGACAAGGCCACGGCCGTGGCTTGCGCGATGGTGTCGCGCGACCACAGCGAAAGCTCCATGCCGATCCGGCCCTGAGTCACGCCATCGCACATGGCGGGAACGCCGCCTGCGACTTGCGCGGTGCCGCCGGCATTGCGCGCAGCCATGCGAATAAGCTCTGGGTAGGGCGCCAGCGGTTGGTGCGCCGAGAGCATGTCGTTGTAGGCAGTGACAATGCCGATGTTGGGCTTGACCTGAAGTTTGAGTTCTTCCTTGTCGGCACCGGACGCCGCAAAGCCATGCGCCAAATTTCCGCAAGAGAGTCGGCTGCGTGCCGTGCCGCGCAAGCGTGCTTCTTCAATGCGCGCCAGATAGGCGCCGCGCGAACGCGCACTGCGTTCAATGATGCGTGCGGTGACGCGTTCAACAACAGGATGCAAAGACATCAAGGACTCCAATGAATCGCAAGGTCAGGCGCAGCGCGCAAGAGCGCGTTCACCGGAGCCTCGAGGGTGCTGCGTTCGGTGGCGTTCTCAAGCACCGTGCGCTTACCGGCGCCGCTGATCATCAAGCCGAGCCAATGGGTGCTGAGCAAACGCGGAAGCGTGAGCGTCACGCGCGCAAACGGTGCTTCGGGTGGCAAGGGATCAGGCGTGAGCGTGATCGCGGACACGCGTGAGCCTGCATCGAAGGCGCTGGCGGGCGTGACATGAGGGAACAGCGAAGCGATGTGTGCGTCCATGCCCATGCCCAGCAGCACGGCATCGAAGGGGCGCACTCCCAGCGAAGACAGGCTGGCTTCAACGGCCGATGTGTTGGGTGAGTCAGACGCTTCTGCGGGCACCAGTGCATGCACCTGCACACCCTGCGCGGCGCCAAATGCCGTGCGCAGTGCGGCTTCGTTGCGTGCGGGGTGTGCTTCATCCACCCAACGCTCATCCGTCGCGATTAAGTGCACCGCTGCCCACGGCAGGTCCATCGCTGCCAAAAGGCGATATGCGGCGAAGGGCGTGCTGCCGCCGGCCAAGGCCAGCCACGCACTGCCCCGCTTGGCCACGCCTTCGCGAATCGCGGCGGCCAAGCACTCGGCCACGGCGGCGGCCAAAGCGCTGGCATCTTCGTGCGTATGCAGACGAGGC
>JAIXVL010000020.1 GCA_027483045.1 Lysobacteraceae bacterium | reverse complement strand
GAACTTCTGGCGCGTACGACACCCACGCTCTGGGACGTGCTGATTGCCTTCTTCGGCGGGGCCGCGGGCATCGTGGCCCTGACAAGAAAGGAAATCTCGAACGCGGTGCCTGGAGTGGCCATCGCAACAGCGTTGATGCCCCCGCTGTGCACTGCGGGTTATGGCTTAGCCAATCTGAATCTGGAGTACTTCGCCGGGGCTTTCTACTTGTTCGCTATCAACAGCGTATTCATCGCACTGGCGACTCTGCTTTTCGTCAAGCTAATGAAGCTGCCCATCCGCCATTCCATCAATGTGGAGGCGGAGCGCAGGCATGCGTGGATCATCAGCGTGATCGTTGTGCTGATGATCGTGCCCAGCAGCATCTTGGCTTATCGCTTGGTGCGCGAGGAACGTTTCAACGCCGAAGCCAGCAAACTCATCGCTCAAGTGTCCCAAAGCGAAAGCTATGCGGTGATCGCTCACGACATCTCGCCCAAGGAGAGGCGCGTCATCTTGACCGCCACCGGAGAAACGTTGCCGGATCGGCTCCGCGATGAACTGCTTTCTGGCTTTGCGGCCGCAGGATTCGATGACGCCAAAGTTGCGGTTCGGGTTGCGGGCGCCGCAAAGATCGACATGTCCTCGCTGCGGACCGAGTTGGCACGCGACCTTTATCTGAACAGCACGACCGCGCTCGAAGAGGCCAGCGCTCGGGTGAAGGAACTGGAAGACCGCAACCGTCGGCTGGAGGACATTGAACGCGTGCGGAAGGCGGTTCTGTCCGAGTTGACTGCCCAGTTTCCATCCGCGACCAGCATCTCGGTCACGTCTGGAGAGCGACAAGCGCAGGGTGCCGCGGCCCCCGTCCAAGTTCTATCGCTTCAAATCGTGACCAGCGAAGTCATCGATCCCGAAGAGCAGGAACGACTTAAGGCAGGTTGGCGCGCGCGCTTCCCAGATTGGTCGATTGATCTTGTGTTGGTCGCCGGAGATTGACTTTGATTTCTTCTGACATTCGCACTTTGAGTAGGGAACGTGTCATGCGCCTAATCGGTTTCGGCACCCTAGCGATACTCTTTGCCCACGCGGCATGGGCGACCCCGCAATGGCGCAACGCATCGGCAGAGTTGCCTGCAAAGGAAGGGCGAGGCTTTGCCATGAATGCGAAGGCCGGCGACCTTGATGGCGATGGGGACTTGGATATCGTCATCGCCATGGAGTTCGAGCGCAATCGACTGCTGCTCAATGACGGGGCAGGGCGATTCAGCGATGCCAGTGCAAACCTCCCCTCCAATGCGTGTGACAGCGAAGAGATCGCGCTTGCCGACATCGATGGCGACGCGGATCTCGACATTGTTGTGGCCAATGAAGATGACTTGCGCCCCGAGATGTACCTAAACGACGGTTCGGGGATTTTCACCGATGTGAGCGAGCGGCTTAATGTGCGCGTCAAGGCGAATGCCGTACTTGCCTTCGATGCCAATGGGGATGCACGTCCCGATCTTTTCTTCGGTGGCGACAAGGTCAGTCACCTGCTGATGAATCAAGGCAACGGCCAATATCGCGATGAGAGTTCTGCACGACTTCCGGACACGTTTGCTGGTGTGCAGGATGTTGCGGCAGGCGACCTTGATGCGGACGGTGATCTCGATCTTGTGCTCGGTGCCGAGGACCGCAACCAGATTTACGTCAACGACGGGCAGGGCCGATTCGCTCTCGCCGCACCTACAGCGCTACCGCGTGCGGCAAAGCCTGAGGAGACGCGCGATGCAGAACTCGTCGATGTCGATTCCGATGGCGACCTCGATGTCTTTTTCGCCAATGTCCGGCTCTGGAATCCTAACGCGTCGCCGCAGAGTCGCCTGCTCTTGAATGACGGGCGCGGCGCGTTCAGTGATGCCACCAGCGCCTGGCTGCCTCAGCGCGAGGAAAGCACGCTCGCCGCGCAACCGGCCGATGTGGATGGCGATGGTCGGCTCGATCTCATCACCGGCACCCTGGCCGACCTAACGGGCGCAACCAGCAACGCGCCCCTGAGGTTCCTGATCCATCGTGGAGACCGTTTTGAGGATGCCCAGGGCTTGGCACTGGACGGCGTGGGTGCGAATACCTTCGACATCCTGTGGGCGGACTTGAATGGCGATGCGACGCCCGATGTCTTTGTCGCCTCGCGTGGTGGCCCCGATCAACTCTTGCTCAGTACGGGGCCCGGGAACGCAGATTCTGGAACGCCATAGGCGAGGGTGCCGGCAAGCTCAGACCGCGCTTTTCAATTTACGGGCAAACAGTGCCAAGGTTTTTGCCCAGGCCGCTTTCGCGGCGGTTTCGGCGTAACGCGGGGTAGTGTCGTTGTGGAACCCGTGCTGTGTGCCGGCAGGCTGGAACAGTGTGTAGTTGATTCCAGCGTGCTTGAGTGCCGCCTCGTAGGTCGGCCAGGATGCGTTGATGCGCTCATCAAGGCGTTGTCCAGGGTCGAAGGCGTCATCGAAGCCAAGGTGACCTGGGAGCCCAAGGAAGCGGTGGTGACCTACGACGATACCAACACCTCGCCGGCTGCCCTGACCCAGGCCACCGAGAACGCCGGCTACCCTTCCACCGTCAAGGAATGAGTGCATTCCCATGACCGAGGCGATCACGTTGCACATCGACGGCATGACCTGCAGTTCGTGCGCAGAGCATGTCCGGCAGGCGTTGGAAAAGGTGCCCGGTGTGCGATCGGCTTCGGTGTCGTATCCGCAACAACGGGCCGAGATCCAAGCCGAAACGAGTACCAAGGTGACGCCGCTGGTCGCGGCAGTGTCCGCACTCGGCTATCGAGCGCAGCTTGCCGATGCGCCAAACCAGCCTCGTGGTCTGCTGGACAAGGCACGGGGTTGGTTGGATCGCGAACAAGTGAAGCGCGAGGATGGCAAGCCGGCGCTGCACGTCGCCGTGATCGGCAGCGGCGGCGCGGCGATGGCGGCGGCGCTGAAGGCCGTCGAGCAAGGGGCGCGCGTGACGCTGATCGAGCGCGGCACCCTTGGCGGTACCTGTGTCAATGTAGGCTGCGTGCCGTCCAAGATCATGATCCGCGCTGCCCACATCGCTCACCTGCGGCGCGAGAGCCCATTCGATGGCGGCATTGCCGCCGCCTCGCCGAAGATCCTGCGTGAGCGCTTGCTGGCGCAGCAGCAGGGGCGCGTCGATGAACTGCGCCATGCCAAGTACGAAGGCATCTTGGCGAGCACTCCGGCCATTACTGTGCTGCGCGGCGACGCCCGGTTCAAGGACGCACGCACGCTGACTGTGGCGAGCGCTGCCGACGGCACGCGCGAGGTGAGTTTCGACCGCTGCCTCATCGCCACTGGAGCCAGTCCGGCGATTCCACCGATACCGGGCTTGAAAGACACTCCCTTCTGGACGTCGACCGAAGCGCTGGCCAGCGACACGATCCCCGATCGGCTGGCCGTGATCGGCTCGTCGGTGGTGGCCGTCGAACTTGCGCAGGCCTTTGCCCGGCTGGGCAGCAAGGTGACCATCCTGGCGCGCAGCACGCTGTTCTTTCGCGAAGACCCGGTGATCGGCGAAGCCGTGACGGCCGCCTTCCGCGCCGAAGGCATCGAGGTGCTGGATCACACTCAGGCCAGCCAGGTCGCCTATACGGATCAGGAATTCGTGCTCACCACCGAACGCGGCGAACTGCGCGCCGACCGACTGCTGGTCGCCACCGGCCGCACCCCAAACACCCGCACGCTCAACCTCGACGCGGCCGGTGTGGTGGTCAATGCGCAAGGCGCCATCACCATCGACCACGCGATGCGCACT